>DASVOT010000105.1:0-5265 GCA_036383235.1 Chryseosolibacter sp. | reverse complement strand
GCTTTCTGAGACTTGGAACGGACTTCGACCAAAATTATTATGAGATCGAAATTCCGCTTAAAATCACGGATGCTTCCATCACCGATCCGGGCCCGCGCGAAGTATGGCCTGAAGAAAATGAGATAGACCTCGACCTCGACGACCTGTATGCGCTGAAAGCTGCGCGCGACCGCGAGCGGTTTCCCACGTCGGAGGCCTATCCGAAAGGGGGAGGAAAGCAGGTCGGCCGGCACCTGATCCGCATCGTCGGGAGGCCCGACCTCAGCAGTGTACAATTGATGATGATCGGCGTCAGGAATCCGAAAAGCGACGACCGGCGATCGCATTCTGTTTGTATCTGGGCCAACGAGCTGCGGGTTACCGCATTTGACCGCACCGCGGGATGGGCCGTGAGCACCACGCTCAGCGCCAAACTCGCAGACTTCGCCACCGTGACAGGTGCCCTGCGCCACACTGCATTTGGCTTCGGAAGCGTTAGCTCCAAGATCGGCGAACGCGCCCGGGACGAGACAACCGCGTACGATGTGTCCGCCAACGTAAACGTCGACAAACTTCTGCCCGGCAATACCGGGATCAAGATTCCCATGTTTGTCAGCTACGAAAACACGACCATCAACCCGAACTATGATCCCGCCAACCCCGACATGAAAGTAGACGCCGCGCTGAAGTCTTTTCCGGACCAGCAAGACCGCGATAATTTCAAGTCCCTTATACAGGACAAGACCACGCGGCGAAGCTTGAACTTTGTCAACGTTCGCAAAACGAAAGTCAAACAGGACGCTGCGACCCACCTCTACGATATCGAGAACCTTTCGTTCAGCTATTCCTTCAGCGAGGCGCTGCAGACAAACTTCTTCACCAAGGAGTCACTCCTTCGCCAGTATCGCGGATCGGTGGGATATAATTTCTCGCCCAAGGCCACGGGTATTGAGCCTTTCAAGAATGTAAAGGCTTTCAACTCTCCGTACCTGAAATTCCTGAAGGACTTCAACCTGAGCCTGCTGCCTTCGAACCTGTCTGCGCGGGCCGATCTCGACCGGTCTTTCGGGAAGAAAATATACCGGAACTCGGCGGGGTCTTACGGAACGTTCAGCTATTCGCAGCCGAACTACCTGAAGTACTTCACCTTCAACAGGCAGTACAACATGCGATGGAATATTTCGCGCGGCTTGTCGGTTGAATACAACGCCCGCGCAAACGCCATCATCGACGAACCGGAAGGCGACATCAATTCCAGGTCCAAGCAGGACAGTGTCATCAACAACCTCAAAAACCTGGGACGGATGAAGGACTTCGACCAGACAATCACGGCGAACTACACCGTTCCGCTCGACAAGTTTCCGGTAACGGACTGGCTAAGCGCAGAGTACCGCTACCAGGCCGGATATAACTGGCGGGCCGGGCCGGTGAACATCCCCGACGCCATCGCGCTGGAGAAGAACCTGCAGGACCTTCCGGACAGCCTTGATTTTAAGAACACCATCCAAAACAGCCGCGAAAATAATTTCACCGGCAAAGTGGATATGGTAAAGCTCTACAACAAGATCAAGTTCCTAAAGGATCTCAACACGCCCGCACGCCCTCCTTCGCGGCAACCAGTCGGGAAGCCGTCGACGACAAAACCAGCGGCGCCGCCAAAACCCGATACGGTAAAGACCGCGCCCGGGCTGATCAAAGGGCTGGCGCGGTTGCTGATGTCTTTGCGCTCGGTCAACGCCACCTATGCGCTGACAGAGGGGACCATCCTCCCCGGATTCAGTCAAACGCCGAAATTCTTCGGCATGGATAAAGACTGGCAGGCACCAGGCTGGGGATTCATCACCGGCAACCAGGATCCGAACATCCGCTTTGAGGCCGCGAAGAATAACTGGCTTACGAAGTCTTCGGCGCTGACCTTGCCTTTCACCCAGACCCGGAACGAAATGCTGAACCTGAGGGCGAACGTTGAGCCCTCGTCCGACTTCAAAATTCAAATCGACGTAAAAAAAGAAGGCACGAGTGCCTACCAGGAGATCTTCAAGTACGACTCACTGGGTGAGAGTTTCAGTTCGCTGAATCCAAGCCGCGGTGGCAGCTACAAGATCTCATTCCTCAGTATCCGAACCGCCTTTGAGAAAAGTAATGATCAGATCGAATCAAGTGTGTTTCAGGACTTCGAGGAGAATCTCGACATTATCAAGAACCGGTTCAGGGCTTTTAACGGAGCAGAATTTGACAGTACATCGCAGGATGTGGTCATTCCCGCCTTTCTCGCCGCCTACAGCGGTAATAATGCACAGACCGTGAGTCTTTCCCCTTTCCCGCGAACCCCGTTGCCAAACTGGCGGATCGACTATTCCGGGTTGAACCGCATACCGTTCTTCCAGGATCTGTTTCAGTCAATCACGATATCGCACGGATACCAGTCATCGTATTCGGTGCTGAACTATTCAAACTCTCTCGACTACGCCGACCCCTCCGTCGTGAGTATGAAACGGCCGATCGAAGACTACAACCGTACGTATTTCGGACAGCAAAACGCCAACGGAGACTATGTTCCGGTATATGTGATCAGCCAGGTCCTGATCTCTGAGCAGTTTGCCCCGCTGATCGGCGTCAACCTGCGGACGAAAGGCCGTCTTACCGCCAGGGCAGAATACAAGACCAAGCGCGACCTGGCCCTGAATATTTCCAACGCCCAGGTGACGGAACTGAACAGCAAGGATGTCACCTGTGAGATCGGCTTGACAAAAAACAACATGAAACTGCCGTTCAAATCGCAGGGTCGGACCATCGTGCTGAAAAACGATGTTACCTTCAGGCTGAATGTTTCCATCAGTGATAATAAAACCATTCAGCGCAAAGTGGACGAGCAGAATACCATCACGAATGGCAACATCAATTTTCAGCTGCGACCCAATATCAGCTACGTTGTGAACCAAAAACTCACGGTGCAGGGCTATTTTGAAAGAACCGTCAATGAACCCCTCGTTACCAACTCCTATCCGCGGTCGACGACACGGTTTGGAGTTCAGGTTCGGTTCAGTCTCGCGCAATGATACCTTCTGACCAAACGGGCCGGTGGACACAAGCCCGTCGGTCAGCAGCTGAAGTTTATTGGATTACCATTTCTGAATCTTTTATTTTCCGCTATTTTTGAGGCAAAATTGCAAACCATGAACATTCCGGAGGGGCTTAAGTATACCAAAGATCACGAATGGGTGAAAATCGATGGTAAGACCGCTATTGTAGGCATTACCGATTTCGCGCAGGGTGAATTAGGCGATATCGTGTACATAGACATCACTACCGTAGGGCAGGATGTAGGAGCGCACGAGGTCTTTGGAACGGTTGAAGCGGTGAAGACGGTGTCCGATCTCTATATGCCCGTGGCGGGCAAGGTGTTGGAAATAAACCCTCTGCTCGACAGCCATCCGGAAAAAGTGAACGAAGATCCGTACGGAGAGGGCTGGATGATCAAGGTGGAGGTCAAAGGAGCGTCTGACGCATTGCTTTCTGCCGCACAGTATAAAGAGCTGATCGGAAAATAACTGCGGCTCTGCAGGCGGAAAACCAAAATGCCGCGACATGTGTTTGCATAAAGGAGTCTGCCCTGCCCGTTAATTTAACATCAGCGCCATGACCGAGTTACCCGTTATATCAAAAGAAGAACCCCGGAAGCGCAAGCCGGATTGGCTGCGCGTTAAACTTCCCGTTGGCCCTGATTACGCACGTGTACGCAGACTGGTCGACAATAACAAGCTTCATACAATTTGCGAAAGTGGTAACTGTCCCAACATGGGTGAATGCTGGGGCGCGGGTACGGCTACGTTCATGATCCTGGGAAACATCTGCACGCGGAGTTGCACTTTTTGCGCCGTCGCAACGGGACGGCCTACCGAGTACGATGAAGACGAACCGCGCCGTGTGGCGGAAGCGATAAAACTCATGCAGGTGAAGCACGCCGTCATTACATCCGTAAACCGGGATGAACTGAAAGATCGCGGTGCAGAAATCTGGTACAGGACCGTGATCGAAATAAAAAAATCCACCCCCGAGACAACGATTGAGACCCTGATCCCGGATACGAAAGGCAATTGGGACGCCTTGTACCATATGATTGAAGGCGGCCAGGAGGTGGTGTCGCACAATATGGAAACCGTTAGCAGGCTTTACCGCAGCGTCCGGCCACAGGCGCGCTACGAACGAAGCCTCGAACAGCTGCGACGGATCCGCGAAGCGGGCAAGCGCACAAAATCCGGCATCATGCTCGGCCTCGGTGAAACCCGCGATGAAGTCTTCAAGGCAATGGACGACCTGGTTGAAAACGGTTTGTTGATCCTCACGCTGGGGCAATACCTTCAGCCCACAAAACATCACCATGAAGTAATTGAATTCATTCACCCGGATACGTTCGCCTTGTACCGGGAAGAGGGTCTCAAACGAGGACTGCGCTATGTGGAGTCCGGCCCGCTGGTCCGCTCCTCCTACCATGCAGAGCGGCACGTAAACGTACCGTTGACCTGAATTACGAAAACCCGGCTGTCCTTAAATGACAACGCCGGTTTTGTCCTTTCCTTCCCCGGCCGGCCCTCCTCTTATTTTTTATAAAGTGAGGGTAATTTTCTCAGGCCGCTTTCCAGAAAACGATGGATTTCTTCCGCGCGCCGCGGGCACAATAATTTATCTTTCACGACACGGCTTGCAATTGCACGGTAGCAGCCGGTGATTGAAGCGGGAAAAAATGTAAAACTTAAACTGACGAAGATGAAAAAGCTAATATTGATCTTTCTGGCGGCTATAGCCTTCAGTTGTGGTGATGGGAACAACCGTTCCAGCGAATCGCGGGAGAACGAAACAGAAGACAACTACTCGAGAGAACCAATGGAATCTGATACCACTGACATGCGGACGGATACAACGTCCCAGGATATGGACCACAATTACCGGCAGTCGGACACAACTTCGAACAGCCACGACAATAATCCTTAAGCAGGAATCAGAAATGCAAACGGCCAAATCAGCCGTTTGCATTTTTATTTAGAGACCTTGAATTCATAAATGGCTGCGCGGCGTAGAAGCCTATGCGCATGCCTGGTTGTTTCCTCGTCAACCCAAAACGAATGGCTTATGAAAAAAATGATCCTGCTCCTGCTGACGGTAATTGCGCTTGCCTGTAATACCGACAAACGGTCAAGCGAGAGGCCGGGAAGCTCGGAAGAACAAACACCCGTGGGTCCTGCCGAGCCGGACACCACGTCCATTCACTCGGATACGACCACATCG
>DASVOT010000104.1:0-2557 GCA_036383235.1 Chryseosolibacter sp. | reverse complement strand
TTATCTGGGAAATGGAGGTCGTAAAAAAGGACGATCAGCGCATCAAATACGATCACAAGTCACAAACGACCATCATGCCGCTCGACCACCACCTTCTCGGAAGCATCGTGACGAACCTGATCTCCAATTCCTTAAAATATTCGAAACGGGGAGATGTCATCGAGATCATGTCGGCAATCGAGAACAACAGCGTCACCATAACGGTAGCCGACCCCGGCATTGGGATACCGGAAAATGAACACCAGCATATCTTTGGCCGGTTCTACCGCGCGAGTAATGCAACGAATTTTGAAGGCACGGGACTGGGGCTGCACATCGTCCAGAAATACGTGAACCTCCTGAAAGGAACCATCCGGTTTGAAAGCGCCGAGAACAGGGGAACAAAGTTTACCCTGACGCTCCCCGGCGGAAAGGAGCCAGGGAAAGAAGAAAACACAATGCCTGTTAAATAAAAAAAAGAATTATTACCATGAGTTACAAAATCGCTGTCATCGAGGATAGTATTGAGGTTTGTGAAAATATCGCTTCAATATTAAAGCTTGGACGTTACCAGGTGTTTACTGCCAACAGCGGCAAGCTGGGAATCGAATTGATTCAGAAACACCAGCCTGACCTTATTCTCTGTGATATCATGATGCCCGACCTGGATGGGTATGGAGTCCTGCACCTGCTGAGCAAGGAACCGGCGACGGCCAATATTCCATTCATTTTCCTGACGGCCAAAACAGAGCAGAAGGATTTCCGGATGGGAATGAACCTTGGCGCGGATGATTACATCACCAAGCCCTTTGATGGACTGGAGCTTCTCAAGGTCGTGGAGCTCAGGCTCAAGAAGAATGACCTGATCAAAACCAACTTCCAGAACAACATCGCCGACATCAGCGAATTCTTCAACAAGACAAAGCAATTGCCGGATTTTCACAAGTTGTCAGACAAGCGTGTATCGAGGATCTACCGGAAAAAGGAATTCGTATTCTTTGAAGGGCAGCCTCCGAACCATCTCTACCTGATCGCCAGCGGCCAGGTGAAAACCTACAAGTCAAATAAGATTGGAAAAGAGTTTATCACCGGTCTTCACGGAGCGGGGGAATTTATCGGCTTTGTCGCCCTGCTGGAAAACAAACCGTACAACGAAAGCGCGATTGTTGCAAAGGAAGCGCAGATCTACCTGATCCCCCAGCAGGATTTTCTGACCATGATTTACACCAATAAAGACATCGCCCGAAAGTTCATCACCATGCTCTCCAGTAATTTGTATCACGCGGAAAATACCATGTTTGAGCTCGCCTATCAATCGGTGCGCCAGCGGGTCGCTAACATTCTGATCAAACTGGATCAGCATGAGGGTGAGGTGAACAGCCTCACCGCCGCGATCTCTGTTCCCCGAAAGGACCTTTCCAAAATGGTAGGCACCTCCACCGAGTCACTGAACCGCACACTGGCGGATTTTAAGGATGAAGGACTCATCCAAATCCAGGAAAAAGAGATCAAAATCCTACAACGCTCTAAACTGGAACAGGCAACGCGTTAAAAACGACAATTTTTTCCTTAATCGATACCTGCCGCAAAAAATGATCAACGAACCTATTCTCCTGAAACCGAAGTTATTGCTGGTGGACGACCGCGAGGATAATCTGCTTTCAATCGAAGCGATCTTAAGGCAAGACAGTTACGAATTCGCCACCGCAACTTCGGGAAGCCAGGCGTTGAAAATACTCGCCGGAGAACCCGACTTCGCCATGATCCTGATGGATGTGAAGATGCCCGTGCTCAGCGGCTTTGAAACAGCGACGCTTATCTATGAGCAGGAAGCCCTGAAGCATATTCCCATCATTTTTATTACCGCTAACTACTACGGCGAAGAGAACCTGTTCAAAGGGTACCAGGCCGGCGGAATAGACTATATCTTCAAACCCATCAACCCGGAGGTGCTTCGCGCCAAGGTATCCATTTTCATAGAGCTTTACCGGAAGAACCGGATGTTGATCGAGCAGGATCTCAGGTTGATGAAGGTCAACAGGAATCTCACGCTCGAAATCAGAAATCTCAAGGCCTCAAGGCTGAAATTGAAAGCCGCCAACCAGATCCTGCTGAAAAAAATCGCCGACCTCGAATCGCTGATGTCAGTCTTTAATATACCGATCGAGCAGTCTGAATTTGTGGACAGCGATCTGAACCAGCTCGTCCACGGTCTTCTCAAGGACATGCAGGAAGATGTGAAAAGCGCAACGATCTCCGTGGAAAACCTGCCTTCCCTGTGTGTCAGTCCAAGGCTGATGCGTCCGCTTTTTAAGAACCTGATAAGGAACACGCTCTTCCATCAGCAAAAAAACGTTTCGCCGGTGATCCGCATCCATTCCGAAATGCGCGATTCAATAATCGACGGCAGCCGCCGGAGACAAAAATATTGTAATATCTTTGTAGAGGATCAGTACGACGAGCTACCGCCTGGCCCTGGCCGGGAAATCAGCGCGGAACCTTACGATACGGAATCAGGATTAGGCTTCTGTCAAAAAATAATGGAGCATCACAGGGGCCATATCCTGAAGAAAACGAA
>DASVOT010000103.1:0-7145 GCA_036383235.1 Chryseosolibacter sp. | reverse complement strand
CGCGTGATCTCGGGAGTAAAAGGAAGGATACCCGTGGCAAACTTGTGATGCATCTTCAGGTACTTGTAAGGCTTGTCAAAGACCGTGTTTGAATTGACCGAAACCGTCAGCTTCTTTGTCCGTGACCCTTTCTTTGTCGTGATGAGCACAACTCCATTTCCGGCGCGCGAGCCATACAAGGCGGCGGCGCTGGGTCCCTTCAATATGGAAATGCTTTCCACATCTTCCGGATTGATATCCGAAATGGCATTACCGAAATCCGCCTTGTTGTCATTACCGATCTGGGTGATGTTGTTCAGGCCGTTTGCGACCGGAATACCATCCACCACAAACAGTGGCTGGTTGTCATTGGCCAGTGAAGTGGCCCCCCGTATGATCATACTCACCGAAGATCCTGCCGCGCCGGTGGAGTTGATGGTCACGCCGGGAACTTTTCCCGACAGTCCGTTCAGCACGTTCTCCTGCGCCACCCGGCTCAATTCATTCCCCTTCACTTCCCCCACCGAATACCCCAGCGAACGCTCCTGGCGCTCGATGCCCAATGCCGTGACGACTACTTCGCCAAGTTGCTCCAGGCTGGGCTCCAGGCCTACATCTACAGTAGTCCGCCCGTTGACGGCCACCTCCTGCGAGGTGTAGCCGATGAAGGAAAAGACGAGCACAGCCGCGTCATCCGGTACAGTGATCGAATACTTTCCTTCGGCGTCGGTGATCGTTCCCTGTTGGGAACCTTTCACCAGCACGCTTACACCGGGAAGACCATTTCCGTCGTCTGACGAGGTCACCCTCCCGGTTACCCTGATTTCCTGAAACGAGGATATCGCAAATCCGTTGCCGGCAAGCAATAGCGAAAAGAGGAGGGATAGAACACACCTCCCCCATTGCTTTCTTTTCCCGTAAAAATTTAGCTCCATAGGTTATTTGTTTTAATTAATTTGTTACTTCTCTAAATGACCGCCTGCAACCGGTTACCCGCCCCGGGGATTTCCATATCTCAGTCATTTCCCTTTCTCCGGCTACGTTCTCTTCTCGCACATGATGCTGCAAGCCAGGTCAATATGTTATGAAATATAGAAATTCTGCAGGTGCAACGAGGGGCATTTTGCGTCTACCGGTTCATGCTTTGCGCAAGAATTCACGCCCTGGCTTCGAATTAAAACCCATCGCAATCAACTGAGAGACAGGGTAAAGGCTGCCGGCTGCCCGGTAACGGTCAATAAGCCGCTCCCGGAATGGCGACCTCCTCTTGTATAAACCGGACAAAACATTCACTTAAAAGGTGAGCTTGTGCCCGGGGGTTTCAAATGGGTTTTCGCAAGTCAATGAGCGCGGCAGCTCCCAATAGTGTAATGTTTTCGTTGACCGACTGAAAAATTTTCAGCTTCCTGATCGATTCCGGATACGCAAAATCCGCCAGAGACCGGCGCATGGAATCTTCGAATAACCTGAACGCTTTTGACAATGAACCTCCGATCGCGATCGCCTCAGGGTCGTAGGCATACATGGCAGTTTTCACAGCATGTCCCATGTGCGCCCCAAACTCCTCCCACCAGCCGAGGGCCTGCTTATCTCCACCCAGCGCCAGGTCGTGCGCTTTGATTGCCGAAACGCCGTGAAGGGATCCGAAAAAGTTGCCGCTCGCGTAGTATTCGATATTGTGCTCCTTATAGGCGATCAATCCAAGCTCGCCGGCTCCGCAGTTGGTGCCGGAGTATAATTCACCCTTGACGATCACGCCCGTACCAAGGCCTGTTCCTGAAGTCATACCCACCGCGTTCCTGAAATCTTTAAGCCGGCCGAACCGGGCCTCTCCCAGCGCGAAACAGTTCGAATCGTTGTTGACCGCCACCGGAACTGAGAACGTTTCTTCGAGAATGTCTTTCAGCGGCACGCGTTTCCAGGAAGGAATATTCACGACATCATACACAATCCCTTTCTCGGCGTCTACCACCGAAGGCACTCCCAAACCGATTCCCGCAATGCCGGGAACCATCAGCGTCCTGATCAGCTCCTTCAATTGATCCAGCGTCTCCGACTGGGTCCCTTTACTCTTTACCAGTTGTTGCTTTTCGTTTTCAATGATGCCGTTCTTCGCCACACCGGCCCGCACTTTCGTTCCGCCTAAATCAATGCCGATTACCATGTCTTTGCTTTACGGGAATTTAATGTTCTGCGACTTAAATATATTCACGGGAACGTGGAACTTCAAATTCATCTGCCATGCCCGATCACCGATCACCTATTGCGGATGACCGTTCACCGGTTACAGGTTGAGGTTCAGCAATCACGCCCAGGTACCTGCCCATCCAGTAAGGAAGAAGCCAGATATCTCCCGCGCTATACTCGGAGGAGCCATCGTCGCCGCCGTCAAGCTGAAACCGGTTCGCGTTGTGGCGATTGACCGGCAACTCATCGGGCGGAAGAACTTCTTTCGTACTTTGCTTCCTGAAATTCGGCGCGATCATTTCAATATCCCTCCGGTGGCTGTTGGTCATTCGCCAATGAACAAGATCGAGGGGATATTCCTGCAAATACCAGACGGCCTCGTCAAGATCAAACTCGCGTGCTCCGGTGAGCGCCGTGAAAATGTTCCAGGCACCCTCCTTTTCGGGTCGCTCGATCTGCCAGTGATCGAGAATGGCTTCCTTGAATTTTGCTTTCAACGTATCGTTGAAGGCATAGCGGTACAGGCCCCAGTACCCGAGAAAATACATTTCGTCATCTGAATGGTTCCAGGATTCGGATAAGTTCTTGCTCAGCTCATCGGCGGTATCCGGCGCCCTCCCGATCTCGCGCATGGGCCGCATCAGGTTTTCATAGTACCCGTATTTTGTCATGAGCTCAAACGCCTTTTCCCTGTACACTTCTTTCTTTGTGAAATGGTAGGCGGTCTGGAGCATGGACACGATGTTGGAAGAATTGATCTTTCGGTCGCCGACCATGGTGGGGCGGGCGTTTACATATTCGGGATTCCACCTTCCCCACAGGGTCGGTTCCCCGTTCCAGTCGATCAGGTACATGTCATGGTCTACAATGTGCTGCATGAGCGAATCCATCATGATGATGGCGCGCTTCTTAAGGTCTTCATCGTCCAGCAGCTCGGCCATGGCACCGAAAATAAACATGTGTCCGATCGCTTCGTCGCTGCTTGTCGTCGACTTCCAGTCCCATTCGGGATGGCTCGCCCGGCGCCACGGCTTGTCAGCATCTTTATAGCCCCTCCTTTCGAACGAGCGCGATGGAAATCCTTTCACGCCGTTGATGGTGTAGAGCCGCTCCATTGCTTCCATCGATTCGCGCAGGTTCTGCAACGCATCTTCCGATTTTGTAACAGCATAGCGAAACACTTCCGCGCCCATGTACATGCTGGTCCACAGACCATCGTTGTCGGAATCCTCCAGCGAGCCGGTGCCCAAATTCCCGTCTTTCATGTAGCCCAGGGTGGCGTTGAAGCCGTGGCGGATATGACGCTTTCTCACCTGCTCCCCGAAATACAGCGCTTTGTCATAGAGGGTCATGCGCTTAAAGCACACTTGCGACAGACCCTTGTCCGTCAGGATCAGTATCGAATTTTCCGGGCCCCCGGAAACATCGACAACCCTGTCGGAAGGGAGCCATCGCTTTCCCGCATAATAATTAAACCTGCCGTCAGGCCTCCGCATAAATGCGCCCCGGGTAGAACCAAACCAAAGGTTGCCGCCGATTTCCTTTACAGCCGTGAGCTCCGTCCACGGCAGGTTGCGACGCACATCACCTTTCTGTTTCATAGTCGGGACATCCAGGAAGAAATATCCGTTCCCCGTGCCGACAATCAGGTCATTGCTGTTGCCGGAGAACGTAAAGCACGTAAGGCCGGGGCTGCTGAACTCCTGCCGGAGAATTTTTTCCGCGGGAGAAAAGGACGATATGGAGCTGGTGCCCAGCACGAGGAAACGGTCTTTGCGCGGATCAAAAATAATGTCGAGCACCCGATCCCGCTGTTCACCTTTCCACATGATGGTGGAATCCTTGAGGTATTGAAGAGCCTTTCCATCCGAGAGGAGGAAATCGAAATCCTTACCGCCCGCCAGCAGGGATGGATGAGGCACCGTATGCCTTACAAAGAGGTTCCCTGCCCAGGCATTGCTCAGCACCGCTTCGTCGTCGGCATATACAAAATGACCGCGGTAGAGCGTCGCGCCGGAAATATTTTTATCCGCAAGGGGGCGATAGTAGCGCTCCGGCACCAGCGAGCCAGGGTAGAGAAATTCGCCTGCATACGGTTTGTAGAGATTTCGTGATGTTGCAATTTCTATCACCCCGTTGCGGTCGCTCAGCACCCGTAACAATTTTACACTGCTGTCCGGAAGGTCATATTTCTTAGTATAGTCCTGCCGGAAGGCGGTGTCCTTATAGACCGGCTGGTCCGGATGGGTGTTCCGCTCGCATGAACTGAAAATAACGCAGAGAAGAAGACAGAACAACCCGAATGAAGATCGTCGTATTGAAAAACAATTAGAGCAAGACATGATGACCGGTTAAGATAAAGAGCAAGGATATTGAATTTCCACCACAATCGGCGGGTCGTTTTACGTCTAAGAACCCTCCCTTTGCGAAAGATTCACAAGCGTACGCGGCTACCGGGTGGGACGCAATCGAAAAAAAAGAAGGGCCGGCTGTCTGGGGCAGCGGCCCTTTCTTTAAAATCACTAACCCAAACTCGAATTGTTAATGAACACTCAAAGATAAGATAGTGTTGCCGCGGCGATGTCAGGGTTTGCGCATTCAAGAGAGCAAAAAACGTCAATTAATGAAACTTTCCTCCGTCCGCCATTTTAATGTTTGCATCTGAAAAAATAAGATTCCATTTTTGATCAGGGGAGCGGAGTTATTGACAGAGTCTTTTCCGGCGCGCGGTAAATCGATTCCGGAGCGTGAGCGGCTTCGCGATTCGTGTGCAAAAATCGTTCGTTTTATAAAAATACAAATATGAAACCCATTGTCCAGATCTCACTTGACCTGACGAATATTGACGAAGCGCTTGAGACGGCGGCGCTGGCCATGCGGGCCGGCGTCGACTGGCTCGAGGCGGGTACGCCGTTTATTCTGGCGGAGGGGTTGCACGGCGTGAGGAAGCTCCGGGAGGCTTTTCCGGGGACGCCCATCGTCGCCGACCTCAAGACCATGGATGGCGGGTACCTCGAGGCGGAGATGATGGCAAAGGCCGGCGCCACGCACGTGGTGGTGATGGCGCGGGCGCACGAGGAAACCATCCGGTGCGTGGTGAAGGCGGGTAAAGATTACGGCATCGGCGTGATGGGAGACAACCTGGGATGTCCGGATATGGTGGAGGGCGCGCGCCGGCTGGAAGCGCTGGGGTGCGGTTATGTTATTCACCACATCGGCTACGACGAGCGGCGCGGCATTGCGGCGCGCGGAGAGCGTATGCCCAGTCCGTTAGACCAGCTTCGCGAGGTCGTTCGCGCCGTGAAGGTTCCGGTCCAGGCGGTAGGGGGGCTGACCCTGGAGCAAGCCATCCGCTGCCCGGAATACGGGGCGCCCCTGGTCGTACTCGGCGCTCCGCTGACGATCGACGCCGACGCCTTCAAGACCGCCAGCGGCGACCTGGAAGACTCGCTGCGCCTGATCTGCCGGAAGATTCACGCGTACGGCGACGTATAAAGTGGCGATCGCCATGGACTATTGACGAATGACTAAACATTAAACAAAATGAAATCAGCGGCGGTTGTCAATTACGGACCGGAGAAAGGTTCGGTGGAAATACGTGAAATCGAAAAGCCGGACATCGGAGAAGACGACGTCCTGCTGGAAGTCGTCAACGTCGGCGTCTGCGGGAGTGACCTGCACCAGTGGACTTCCAACCACAGCTGGACGGTGAATTATCCCGTTGTGCTGGGACACGAATTCGGCGGGCACATTGCCGCGAAGGGAAGCCGCGTGAAGGGATGGAAAGAAGGCGACCGCGTGGTAAGTGAAACCGCGGCGGTGATCGATCCCGACAATAGCATGTCGCGGGTCGGCCTTTATAACCTTGACCCTACACGCAAGGGATTCGGGTATGGCGTCAATGGCGCCATGACGCGTTACGTGAGGGTGCCGGCGCGCTGCCTGCACCGCGTGCCGGAAGGCGTGCCCTTCGAGCAGGCGTGTCTCACCGAGCCGTGCTCGGTCGCCTATAACGCGGTCGTGGTAAACTCAACGCTGCGGCCAGGCGACAGGGTGGTCGTCATCGGCCCGGGTACCATCGGCATCCTCTGCGGCGCCGTGGCCAGGCTTTGCGGCGCCGAGGTTGCCCTCATCGGCCTGGAACACGACCGCAACCGCCTGGAAGTCGGGAAGAAATACGGATGTGAAGTTATCATCGGCGATGCCAGCGCGTGGGCGAGAAAACGCGATGGACTCGGTGCCGATTGCGTCATCGACGCCTCCGGCGCCAGCGCCACACTGAAAATCGCTCTCGATCTTGTGAGGCCGAACGGACAAATCACAAAAGTGGGATGGGGACCGCAACCCCTCGGCTTCTCACTGGATCCGCTGGTGCAAAAGAACGTGAGGCTGCAGGGAAGCTTCAGCCACAACTGGCCCATCTGGGAGCGGGTGGTCGCGCTCATGGCCAGCCGACAATTGAACGTGAAGCCCATCATCGGCGGCATCTGGCCCATTACGCAATGGCATGAGGCGTTCGAAAAAATGCACCGTGGTGACGTGGTCAAAAGTGTCCTTAAACCGGTGTGAGCTGTGCGCCTGAAAGATAAGGTCATCATCGTCACAGGCAGCACCACCGGCATTGGCAAGGCCATCGCGCTCGCCTGCGCAAATGAAGGTGCGCGCATCGTTGTTCACGGCCTCGAACCCGACCGCGGCAGGGAGGTGCTGTCAACGATGCCCGCGGGGAAGGCCGTGCTGCATATCGAAGACATTTCCCTGGAAAACGCAGCGCGAAACCTCGTGGAGGTTGCGCTGGAAGCTTTCGGAAAAATAGACGCGGTTGTCAACAACGCTGCCTGGGTGGTCTCGTCCAACATTGACAGTACCGACCTGGCGTTCTTCCGCAACGTCATGGAAGTCAACGTCCTCTCCCCTTTTGCGCTGATACGGGAAGCGCTGCCCGCGCTCACGCGCACGCGCGGATGCGTGCTCAACAT
>DASVOT010000102.1:0-3416 GCA_036383235.1 Chryseosolibacter sp. | reverse complement strand
GAAGCGCTTTACGGTCCGTATTCCAGCTGTTTCCGCCAGGAAAGCGAGCTCATCAAGGTGCTCTTTGGTCACCTCGGAATCCCTTGTTTCGCCGAGCGCCACTAAGATCGCGGTGTTGATTGAATCGTGCATTAAGAATTGGAAGCTCTGAAGACAATCATAACACTTTATTTTCATTCCTGGTTTTCAAGCGACGGTTACTTTCATTATATTTACTGTATTTAAACCCCGGGAGAGTTCCAGTAAAGGCCGGCTTCAGCCTCGTAATCTGACGCCGGCGTACGGCATTCTCCAGATAAACCCCGAGATGAGAATAGCTGTGGTTTTGAACACATCCTGGAATATCTATAATTTCAGGATGAACCTCGTGCGGAAATTGATTGTCGAAGGCCACGAGGTCCACACCATTGCTCCTAAAGACAATTTCACATCGCGCCTGACGGAAGCGGGTTGCATTCACCATAATATCACCATGGACAGCCGCGGAGCGAATCCCGTCAAGGACTCCGCCCTCATATTTGAGTTGTTCTTCATTTACAAAAAGGTAAGGCCCGATATCATTCTCCAATACACCATCAAGCCTAATATCTATGGAACCCTCGCCGCCGCCATGCTGAGGATCCCGGTGATCAACAATGTGTGCGGTTTGGGCACCGTCTTCCTGAAGGCGAACCTCGTTTCAGCCGTCGCGATCCTGCTGTACCGCTTCAGTTTCCGGTTCGCCTCAAAAGTCTTCTTTCAGAACCCGGACGACCTCAAACTCTTTGTGAGGAAGAGGATGGTTCGCCCCGAGGCCGTCGACCTGGTTCCCGGCTCGGGCATCGACCTTGGAAAGTTTCAACCGTTCCCCTTTCGCCGAAACAGGGTGTTCACCTTTCTGCTTATCTCCAGGCTGATCACCGACAAAGGCGTGCTGGATTATATCAACGCTGCGAAAGCCCTTCAGGCCCAGGGTATTACCGCATCCTTTCAGGTGCTAGGCACCATGGATCCTGAACACAAGCGCGGCATAAAAGCGAGATCCGTCCACGAATGGATTGAAAATAACGTCATCGAATATCTCGGCACCACCGTCGACGTGCGCAAGTTCATTGAGAACGCCGACTGCATTGTGTTGCCTTCCTACCGGGAAGGCACCCCGCGAACACTGCTCGAAGCCGCCAGCTCCGCCAAGCCCATCATCGCGACAGACGTGCCGGGCTGCAACCACGTGGTGGTCAACGATTACAATGGATTTTTATGCAGAATGAAGGACCCCCTTGACCTCGCTGCCAAGATGAGGCAACTTTCTGATTGTCCGGATGAGAAGCTGGAGCGCTTTGGCCTTAACGGCCGGTTAAAAATGGAAGCGGAATACGATGAAAATCTTGTGATTAACAAGTATCTTCGCGCCCTTGAATCTTTTAAAAGGGCTTCTTAACTCATTAGTTTCTTCATGCAGATAGAGCAGACGGGGTTTGACGGACTGGTCCAACTCATACCGAACATCTTTTACGACGAACGGGGATGGTTTTGCGAGTTATATAAAGACACGACGTTGAAGGAATTTGGGATCGACATGAGCTTCCCGCAGGAAAACCTTTCATTCTCCAAAAAGGGGGTGGTCAGGGGTCTTCATTTTCAGCGGGCACCACACGCGCAGGCAAAGCTCGCCGCCGTCATCAGCGGGAGGGTTGTGGATGTGGTGGCGGACTTGCGGAAGGGGTCTCCGACGTTTGGAAAAACGTACGTCTGCGAGCTGGATTCAGCAAGCAAGAGGATGCTTCTCGTCCCCGAAGGATTTGCCCACGGCTTCGCCGCGCTGGAAGATTCGATCTTTTTTTACAAGTGCTCAAACGTATTTCACAAGCCAAGCGAGTCGGGGATCGTATGGAATGACCCAACCCTGAACATCGAATGGCCGGTAGCTGATCCCATCGTCTCCGAAAAGGACCGGGTTCTGCCCACCTTCGAGGAATTACTGAGAAATTCAGTAATTTCACGATAGTAGCTAATTTGCCTGACCTTGAGAGTGCGAGCCTTTTTACTTCTTTTTCTATCGGCTGCCCTGCTGACTTCGTGCGGGAGTTACAAACAAAACATTCTTTTCCGCGTGGCCCCGCAAAAAATCGAGCAACAGCGGGAGCAGGCCGAAATGGATTACACCATTCAGCCAAACGACCTCCTCACGCTGGCGGTGTACACAAATGGCGGAGAAAGAATTATTGATCCCAATCGCCAGTCGTTTCAGGGGGGCAGTCCGAATGGCGGCGGCATGCCCGACGCGGGCTACCAGGTTGACGTGAACGGATCTGCTAAATTACCGCTTATCGGGGAAACGAAACTACAGGGGCTCACCATCCGGCAGGCGGAAGAGATGCTTGAAAAAGAATATGAAAAATTCTATCAGCAGGCGTTCGTCGTTCTGAAATTCGATAATAAGCGCGTCATTGTGCTGGGCGCCCCGGGCGGTCAGGTCATCCCGCTGCAGAATGAAAACATCCGGCTGACCGAAGTGCTCGCCCTGGCGAAGGGCGTGACCGCCGACGGCCGCGCCAGCAACATCAGGGTCATCCGCGACGACAAAGTATTCATCGCAGACCTCAGCACATTCGAAGGATACAAAAAGGGGAATTTCCTCGTTCAGCCGGGAGATATCATTTACGTGGAGCCGGTCAGAAGGCCGTTTATCGAAGCGCTGCGCGATTATTCGCCGGTGATCACGGTCGTGACCAGCTTGGCCACTTTGATCTTCATCATTTCACTAGCCAATTAGCCATGGCGGACCAGTCTAACATGCGGTCTTCTTCCTTCAATGACAACATCGATCTTGACAAGCTGCGGATCGTGGTCAGGACGAACTGGTATTGGATCGTTCTCATCTTCCTGCTCGTGAACGCGGGGGCGCTGCTGTATATCCGGTATACGAAGAATATTTACGAGTCAGAGTCTGCGCTTAAGCTCGATTTCAAGAAAGACGCCAGCGAGATGGGAATAAAGAGCCTGGCGGAGGACCCGAACGTAAACCAGATCGCGGGCGAGATCGAATTGATCCAGTCGAAGCTTTTTCTCAACCGCGTTCTGGACGAAGTCAACTTCGAAGCGAGTTTCTTCAGCGTCGGGCACGTGTTGAACGAGGAGCTTTACAGGAATGCGCCTGCCACCGTGACCTACTTCAGCAAAAACCATTCGCTTTACAACACGCCCATTACCTTTCAGGAAACCTCCTCCGACGGATTTGTGCTGACGACCGCCGGTGGTCAAAAGGTTTCGGGGCTTTACAGGAAGCTCGTGTCGCTCGACGGACTGCAACTCATCCTGGAACGGAATGAAAAATTCAGGAGGAGCGATGAGATCGGTTACTTTCTCGTGATCCGAAGCCGGGATGTGCTCCTGCGCGAGATCTCGAAAAACCTCACTGCGGAGCCTCTGAACCT
>DASVOT010000101.1:0-1848 GCA_036383235.1 Chryseosolibacter sp. | reverse complement strand
CAAAGGACCTCATGCATTTTTCGGGCGACGCTGCTCCTGCCCGAGATCCTGACGTCGTCCTGACCATCGAAGGGAATGCCCTGCCACCGACGGAGGTAAAAGGGTGGAAGCAATCCGGACCTACCTGGATCCTCAACTCTTCAACGCAGGAGCGCGCCTATTTTTCCGATTCTACCTTTGTCACGGATCTTTTTCCCGGAAAGAAAATTTTTCTGAGCGGACGCAAATAGGCAAGTGCCGGACCGCTGGCAATCAGCTTTCCGCTGACACGTCAACAAAGTACGCCGCCTGCATCGTCCACTTCCGGGAACAGCTCGCCTTTCAAAGGGCGACGTTCAGCTGAGGATATTGCGCAGGCTCCTGCGAGGCGTCGGCGCGCTGATGGATCCACATCTCCTGGAACACGAGGCTGGCTCTGTTGAGGTGATCGAACGTTCCTTCATCCACAACCTGGCCGTTCCTCAGGATATAAATATAATCGAACTGCGTCAGTAAATGGAGCCGGTGCAGAGACGAGATGACGGCCTTTTGTCCAAAGGTCTCGAACATCCTGTTGTAAATCAATTTCTCGGTACGCGGGTCGATGCTGCTGGTGGGCTCATCCATGAGGATGATGTCGCTCCCCCGGGAGGCAAGGATTCCGCGGGCAAGCGCAAGGCGTTGTTTTTGTCCACCCGAGAGGTTCACCCCTTTCTCCTGGATGAACGTGTCGAGGCCCGCGGGCAATTTCTTCAGCACATCAATAAACTGAGCTTGTTCACAAACTTCCAGTACCTCTTCGCGGGTGAAGGGTAGACCAAGCGTGATATTATAGAGTACCGTGTTTTCAAAGATCTCCGGCTCCTGTGGAAATAGTGTGACCGTCGATCCGATGTTTCCAATGTCAACTGGAACGGAATCGTTTATCGTGATGCGCGATCCGGGGAAAGGAGAATGCAGGCCGCGGAGCAGCGAGAGCAATGTGCTTTTGCCGCTGCCACTCTCCCCGATCAGGGCAATGCGCTGGCCCTTGCCGATGCGCATGGAAAGATCGAAGAGGCCGGCGGGTTTCTCCGACAAATCTTTCGCCGGCCGCACAAAATTAAGGTTGTCTATCTGAATGGTTTCCCAGTGCGGTGGCAACGGCAGCTTCCCTGGACCTTTCGGCATCCTGGCGTGGGCCTCCTGGATTTCGCTGACGTTCTGGATATCGGTGTGGAATTTAACGATCTGGGTATACTGCGAGGCGATATCGTTGAACACGCTGGTGAACTGGGTAACGTATCCAATGAGGATGATCAGTCCGCCGATCTGAAAAGTCTCTCCGGGCACCCAGTGCTGATAGACATACCCCAGCACGGTGACGGCGTAGATCAGGCCGATCATCATCTGGGCGGTGAACCACTTCCATTCATTCACGGAGGCGTTCTTTTTGAAGGGCGGAAAAACAGCGGCGAGCTTTTGCAGGAAAGATGCATGGATCACTTTCTCGAGGCGCAGGGTGATCACGGTAGTAATATTGGAAAGCGTATCGAACAGGTTCGACGATACATGGTGTTCCTTCTCGTTTACTTCACGCAGCGTCTTGATGAACGCGCGGTCGAAGAGGACGATGATGAACACCGTAATCATGCCGAGCACAATACCGATCGATCCGAAGAGGGGTGAAAAATAGATCATGGCTCCGAAAGAGAAAATAAATTTTCCCATGGAGTAGAGGTAAATGAAACCGCTTTGAAAAAACGAGCGGAGGGCTTCGTGGGCCTTGCGCGATTTGCTGATCGTTGCGCCGCTGTGATTTTCCTGGTGCCACTGTGCGGGCAACGCCAGAATATTGCCGTATAGCTCGTCCTGAAAATTCTTACTGAC
>DASVOT010000100.1:0-3296 GCA_036383235.1 Chryseosolibacter sp. | reverse complement strand
GACTTATTGGCCACAGCGCTGTACACCCAGTCGCATTGCACCGGAATAGGGGAGGGGATGTAACGCATCGTGCTCAATAGCTCCTTATAAAATCAAGGTATAACATGGCGTTCTGCCTGGAATTGTACTGCGAAAGCAGTGAGTAGGCTGTCGCCGGGACATAATTGAACCGCTGCCTGTATTCCTCAATTTTCGCGCAAAGCTCCTGTATGTAAAATCGGATCTGATCCAGGTTTCTGCATTCCGATGGCCTCACAAAATTCCGCGAAGCAAAACTCTTCAATTCGGCTTCCAGGTGTTTTTTCTCGAATTCACTCATTGTTGTGTATATTTACACAATACTAGTGCATTATTTTATACTAAACAAATTTATTTAGTGCAAAATTACACAAATAATAAAATTCGGTTACGCACCTTAAACACACACCAAATAGCCCATTAATAGAAGGTTATTACATTTTCAATTTGCTGCCAGCATTTAAATACTTGAGAAATACCCTGTTAATCGGACTGATTTAAAGAGAATGTTCCACATGGAATGGCGGCCAGGGACGTACTTAGGCAGGATTTGCTTCGCCCATGCTTGGCGCAGACCCTCCGGGTACAGATTTTATTTATTGCTGTGAGATCCATTTAAAACCATGAGAAGCAAAGCTCAGCTTAAAGGGCACCCGATACACCCGATGCTCATCCCGTTTCCGATCGCGTTTCTGACAGGAGCGGTCCTTGCCGACATAATCGCCATAACAGGCCAAAAGGCGGATTACACATTCACAGCTACGTTGCTGTTGGCAGCAGGTATTGTTACGGGGCTTGCTGCAGCCATTCCCGGCTTGATCGATTTCCTCTACACCGTGCCGCCGGCAAGCAGCGGCAAAAAAAGAGCGGCAACCCACGCAGTGCTGAATGTGTGCATGCTTGCACTTTTTACCGCGGCACTCATCTACCGCGGCTCTGGTCATCCGTCGCCATCAATATTGATCATAACCGAGGTTCTGGGATTTGCGCTAATGCTTACCGCCGGCTGGATGGGTGGAACCCTTGTTCACAGAAATCAGATCGGGGTCGACCCGCGCTATGCTTTTGCCGGCAAATGGAAGGAAGAACACCTTGGCGAAAAAGGCGGGAAGGTGGAGTTGGGAAATGTCGACGACCTCAAGCGCGATCAGATGAAATTGCTGCATGTGTCGGGTAAAAGGATCGTGCTTGCCCGGCTCGAAAACGGATTGGCCGCCTTTGAAGATCATTGCACCCACCGGGGTGGCTCGCTTGCCGGTGGCGCGATGATCTGCGGAACAGTGCAATGCCCGTGGCATGGCTCGCAGTTTGATGCGAGAACTGGCGAGGTCAAAGCCGGTCCGGCAAAACGGAAAATCCGCACCTATCGCATCGAGACGACCGGCGGCAGGGTGACGATCATCTTGAATCCATAAGGCCCGAATTCGCTGAGCCAGTGCTGGGGGATACAGCGAGCTGACGCCTCGTGGAATATTAACAGCGGCAAGTTTTAGGATTATGAAAATAAGCGTGTATATTTGAATATTATTGTATAAACTTTTCTTTAGCATATCTTCAGACAACGAATCATCAAATCCCCGCCATTCTGAAAGGCATCGCCAACACACGCGGTGAATCCAGGAAGTCAAAACGAACACATTTAAATTTTAATATAATGAAAGAAGGAGTAGTAAAGTTCTTTAATAACTCAAAGGGTTTTGGGTTTATAAAGCCATCTGATTCAAGCGAAGACATCTTTGTCCATCAAAGCGGTCTCATCGATGAAATTCGCGAGAATGACAAAGTGCGATTTGAAGTTGAAAAAGGCAAGAAAGGTCTGAATGCCGTGAAGGTTCAAGTCATTCAGTAATAGAGCATTAAAAGTTGCATGGAAAAGCCATCCCACAGCGGATGGTTTTTTTTTGCAACGCAAAGGAAGTGGGCGAGGAAGCATGATTTTGAACTTTATATTTTCTACATTTTCCGCTGTGTTTCCTCAACACATTCAACCTAAACTCAAATGATTTGGAGCAGCCTGAGTTGAAACGTACGCTTTCCCCTGCGATGTTATGGGGCTTAGGGGTTGGATATGTCATCTCGGGAATGTATTTCGGATGGAACCTGGGCCTGCAGCAGGGGGGCACCCTCGGACTCGCCATTGCGACCTTCTTCATCATCATCCTGTATGTGACGTTCACGTTCAGTTACTGCGAGCTTGCCTGTTCAATACCCCGTGCAGGCGGAGCCTTCGATTATGCGCACCGGGCGCTCGGTAAAGACCTTGGATTCATAGCTGGCATCGCTCAGAGCGTCGAATTCATCTTTGCTCCTCCCGCAATCGCCTTTGCCATCGGAGCCTATTTCAATTTGTTCTTTCCCTCCATTCCGGTTCTGGCGATTGCCATTTTCGCGTATTTCGTTTTCACAGGACTGAATATCTATGGCGTAAGAGCCGCGGCCATGTTCGAGCTCATCATCACGTTTCTTGCGGTGGGAGAGCTCCTGTTGTTTGCCGGGCTGACCCTGCCTCATTTTGAATGGGCCAACCTTCAGCGCAATGCGCTGCCAAACGGTTGGCAGGGTGTGTTCGCCTCCATCCCGTTTGCCATCTGGTTCTTTCTCGCCATCGAGGGTGTCGCCAATGTAGCCGAGGAAACGGTCAATCCTCAACGGACGATCCTCCTTGGCTTTGGCTCCGCAATCCTCACCCTGGTCATCCTCTGCGTGCTCACCTTCACCGCCGCGACCGGAGTAGCAGGTTGGGAAGCGATTGTTTTTAAAGCAGACGCCACAACCTCTGACTCACCGTTGCCGCTGGCCCTGGGATTTGTGGTAGGAAATAATAACCTTTTCTATCATTTGCTGATCACGGTGGGGCTCTTCGGACTGATCGCTTCTTTTCACGGTATCATTCTCGTCGCGGGGCGGTCGACTTTTGAATTCGGCAGGATGCGTTTTGCGCCTGCTTTTTTGGGAAAGGTCCATCGCCGCTTTCGTACGCCCGCCAATGCGCTGCTGATCAACATGGCCATCGGCATCGTTGCGCTGTTGACCGGGAAAACAGGTGAGATCATCACCATGTCGGTACTGGGCGCGCTCACGTTATACATTATTTCCATGATTTCCCTTTTGACCCTGCGGAAAAAAGAACCGGGGATGCCGCGTCCGTTTAAAGTTCCGCTATACCCCGTCTTTCCGTGGTGCGCGCTCATCATCGCAACTGTATCCTTTGCGGCCATGGCTGTCTATAACCTTAAATTGACCGGAATCTACTGCCTTGTCGTTGCGTGTTCTTACGG
>DASVOT010000099.1:0-6292 GCA_036383235.1 Chryseosolibacter sp. | reverse complement strand
GGAACAAAAGGGTATTGAACGGCTACACGGTGGAATCGGTGGTCTTTGAAAGTCTGCCGGGATTTTTCGTCACCGGAAACCTGTACAAGCCTTCGGGCAAGTTGAAAAAGAAATCACTTGCCGTGGTTCTTTGTCCGCATGGTCATTTTCCGGATCCCAATGATTACGCCAGATTCAGGAAGGACATGCAGATCCGCTGCGCCAGCCTGGCGAAGATGGGTGCCGTTGTTTTTGCCTATGACATGGTCGGATGGGGCGAAAGTGTACAGGTAGCCCACACGTATCCGAAGGTACTTGCCTTCCAGACCTGGAACAGCATGCGGGTGATCGACTTTTTGCTAACGCTGCCCGAAGCGGACCCCAGGCGGGTGGCCGTCACGGGGGCGTCTGGCGGCGGCACGCAGACATTCATGCTGGCAGCGCTGGACGACAGGGTCAGCGTATCGGTTCCTGTGGTGATGGTGTCCTCCCATTTTTTCGGAGGCTGCATGTGTGAGAGCGGCATGCCCGTGCATAAAAGCGGGAACACCGTTTACAGCAATACGGAGATCGCATGCGCCATCGCGCCGAAGCCCATGTTGTGGGTGTCGGATGGAAGCGACTGGACAAAAAACAATCCGGAAGTGGAGTATCCTTTTGCGCGGCATATATACGGCTTATATAAGAAGGAATCCATGGTGGAGAATTTCCACCTTCCGAACGACGAGCATGATTACGGCGCAACCAAGAGAATGGCGGTCTATCCATTCCTGGCAAAGCACCTCGGGTTGGATATTAACAAGATTAAGGGATCGGACGGCAGGATATCGGAGGATTTTGTTACCGTGCTTGACAGGAAGGATCTGAGTTATTTTAATGAGAACGAGACGGCCGGGTTGATCAAAGACGATGCGGTGTACAAAGTTTTTGTCGATTCGAAAAAGCACAGGTGATGTATTGCGCTGGCCCCGCTTCCGGGAAGTTTCAGACTTCGCGGAAGCAGCGCGCAGGGATGCGCGGCGTTCGGAGAATCATTCGGACACACGGATGCAAAGAGATCCCGAAGCGATCCGCCCTTGCAGGTTACTCTTCTCATTCTTGTCGCGCGAGCCGCAGGAACCGCGATCGACATCGTGCGTAACTTGATGTCCGGAGTCCGCAAGCATCAGAGTCCCGCATGTGCGGTGACTCTGATGGGGTATAGTGGATTTGAGACTGGCCCTTCGATCACCGATGAAGGGATCACCGATGAATAGGTCTGGCTCCGTAGGCCGCAATCATCAGAGTCCCGCATGCGCGGTGACTCTGATGGCGGATAATGGACTTTGAGACGGGCGGCCCGGCTTCGCAGGTTTTAATTCGGCTCCGGCGTCGAATAGCCAGGATTTTGCGTCAGCAGCGGGTTGAGCCTGAGATCGGCCTGCGGGATCGGCCACAGGTAATCATTATCATCGCAGTTTTGCTGAATCTCCGGACGAACAGCCGTGCAAAGTATCCTCTTTCTGATCAGGTCAAACCACCGGTCATACTCGAAGCAGAGCTCCAGGTTCCGTTGCTGGATCACAGCGGCGTCGAAGGCGTCTTTGGACATTCCCGTCGTCAGCAGCGGATCCGCGGGGTTGTCAGCGTAATCGTTCGCGCGGGCGATGATCTCATTCACGGCATCCACTGCAGCCTGATCGGGACCACCGTTCACCATGTTCTCCGCCTCTGCAAAAAGCAGCAGCGCATCGGCAAACCTCAGGATGGGAATGTTCTGAACCGACCTGTATCTTTCCTGGTTCTCCCGTGAGTCATAAAGGAATTTCTTCACGTAGGGAGTCGTGCCGTCGAAGGTGGTATACGGTTTTCCGTCCCAGTCCTCGAGCAAGAGATAAGCGTCCTTGCGGGGCTCGGCGGGATAATTTTCTCCCCACACTTTGTCCGCTTTGAAGTCGCCCCACCCGTCGGCCATCGAACCGGGCAGCCAGATCTGCGGCGGCGTCGAGTTGTCGTCTTCAGACGCGTTGAAGCTCCACATAACCTCAGGGCCATACGCGTTTTCAAGGGCGAATACTTCGTTGATATCCGGGACCAGCGAATAGATTCCATCGTCGATCACGTCGGCGGCCATGTCGCGGGCCTTTGTGTAATACGACGTATTGTTCATGGGCGCGGTGGCCATGGTGATATACACTTTCGCCAGGAGGGTCTTCGCGGCGCCTTTCGCCGGCCGTCCGTGCTTGTCTTCCGGCCATGTGTCGGGCAGGTGCGCGATCGCAAACAACAGGTCCTGCTCGATGAGCGCATAGACCTCGTCGATGGGGGCGCGCTTGATCGGGTCGGTAATCACGTCCGTTTCCTCCGTGATCAGGGGAACCGGTCCCCATAGCCTGACCAGGTTGAAGTAGTTGAACGCCCTGATGAATTTCGCCTGGGCCATCAATTCATCCTTGATATCCTGGGAGATGGTGGGACCGAGCTTGTCGTCATTCAAGGCTTTGATAGCGGGATTGAGGTCGGCAATGGCGCGGTAGTGCGCCTGCCAGAGATCGCTGCCCTGGTCGTCGGAGAATACAAGCTCGCCGCCGTACATCTGGTCATCGCTTGCAAAGATCCAGTGACCATAGGAATATCCGCTCCATTCATTGTAAAGGCGTGACATGGCGCTGGCAAACGCCGACTCGATCTGCCCCGGTGAATTATAGAAATTGGAGGGGCCGGTAAAATCTTTCGGCGTTTCCTGCAATTCGACACATGCTGTATTCATGGCGAGCAAACCCCCGAACACCAGCAGCGCGTTTTTTATCTTAACAATTCTGTTTTTCATGGCAATGGTATGTTAACATCAGAAGGTTAATTCGACACCCAGCGTCAACGTTTTGGCGGGCGGGTATACGCTCAGGTCGACGCCAATGGTCGCATCGTTCCAGGTGAACGCGGCAACCTCCGGGTCATAGCCCGTGTAATTCGTGATGGTGAATATGTTGGTCCCGCTCATAAACACCCTGGCTTTCTGAAAGCCCAGGGCGCTGAGCTTCGCCTGCGTGAAGGTATAGGCGAGCGTCGCCGTCTTCAACCGGATGAAGGAAGCATCCTCCACCCATTGGGAAGTCGCGCCGCTGTTGCTCCCGAAGAATATCTTGTTCGTAAGATTTTGATCCTCGCGGTATTTGCCATCAATCATGCCCGGAACATTGGTGTCCTGGTTTTGAGGAGTCCAGGCGTCGAGCAGCACGGGGCTTGTTCCCTCCCAGAAAGATTCCCTGCGGATCCTCATGGTGTTAAACAAGTCCACGTCCTGGTAACCCATGAGCATGAAAGAGAGGTCAAACCCTTTGTAAGAGAACTGGTTCGTCCACCCCCAGGTAAACTTGGGATATCCGTTACCGATGGTCACCCGGTCGTCTGTATCCACATCGCCGTCCTTGTCGACGTCGAGATAGTGCGGATCGCCGGGAAGCTGTCCGTAGCTGCGGGCCTCTTCTTCCTGGTCGGTGCCCCAGATCCCGAGAAACTTCCAGCCATTCATGAGGCCAAAGGATTCGCCGACTTCCAGGAACATAAAATTACTTCCCAGGCTATAGCCACCCGTTGTAGGGCGGTAGCCGATCCGGTCGTCCGGTCCGAGGTCCAGCACTTTATTCCTGTTCCTCGTAAAGTTCACCGACGTGTTCCACCTCAGGTCTCCCACGAGCGGATCGCCGCCGATCATGATCTCGATGCCTTTGTTCTCAATCGAGCCGATGTTGTCCAGCACGCTGCCGGGCCCGCCGACGTACCCGGGCAACTCGCGGGGCATGAGCAGGTCATCGGTTACTTTCTTGTACCAGTCGATGGTGGAGGTCAGTCTTCCGTTAAACAACGAGATGTCGGCCCCGATGTTCGTTTGTGCGGTCGTTTCCCACTTCAGGTTCGGGTTGTCAAAGCCCCCTATGCCAAAACCGATGTCGGTCGCCACCCCTCCATTATACGGGTAGTTATTCTCGTATTGATTGGACGAAAGCCTGGCAAGGGATTGGAACGGTTGGATACCCTGGTTGCCCGTCAGCCCATAGCTGGCGCGTATTTTCAACTCCGTGATCGCATCGATGCTCTTGATGAAATCCTCTTCGGATAGACGCCACGCAACCGAGGTGGACGGGAAGTATCCCCACTTATTGTCTTTACCGAAGACCGATGAAGCATCCGCTCTGTAGGTGAAGGTGGCCATATACTTGTCGCTGTATACATAATTCAACCGGCCCATGTACGACAGGATTGATCGCGGTTCATTAAACGAGCTTACGACCACGGTGCTGGCGCCGCTCATATTATTGAATCCCAGCTGGTCGACGAGGAAACCCTTGCCTTCCATGTTGCTGCCGAGCGAAGTCTCGGATATCTGTTCGGCGACGCCCGTGAAGGTCAGGTGGTGCTTCTCGGCGAACGTGCGGTCGTAGGTAAGGATGTTGGAATTCTGCAGGCGCTCGTTTTGCGCTTCGTTGATATGGCCGAAGCCGTTGTTCTGCAATCCGGAGAGGGTTTTGGAGTTGTAGTAATCGCGGAAGTACCGGTTGGTGATCATCGCACCGCCGGTGATCTTTAAACTCAGTCCTTTCAGGATTTTGAAATTCAGGAACAGGTTCGCGTTGTTCCGGTAGGTCGGGTTGTCGATGATCGGCTCGACGGCAGAGGCCACCGGGTTCCACGTATCGTTCGCCGCATAGCCTGACCGGTGCACGAAGTAGCTTCCGTCCGGGTTGTAAACCGGTTCCGTGGGCGCCCACCGCGGCGCGTTGTTCACCACCTGTGAAACGAATGCCACCTCCTCCTTGAAAGACGGCGACTTGTACGTTTCCTTCGTGTAGGCATAGTTCAATCCGAAATCAACCCAGTCGGTGATGTCGGCGGCGAAGTTGGCCCGCAGCGAGGCGCGGGTGTAAGCGGAATTCAGGAGAATACCCTTGTGGTCCACGTAATTTCCGGAGACGAGATACTTCAGTTTCTCCGTGGCACCGCTGATGGCGAGCTGATAATTCTGCAGCACGCCCGTCTCATATACTTCATCCTGCCAGTCCGTTCCACCATTTTTTTCCCAGTAGGCGATCTCTTCGTCGGTAAATTGCGGGGTGGGAACATTTCCGCCGCCTGTCTGCGTCATCCTGTATTTGTTAAACTGTTTGGCGAAAGTGGCGGCATCCATGACCGGAAGCTTGCGGGCGAGTTTCTGGAAGCCCACGTTGTATCCCGCGTCAATAACAGGTTTGCCCTGCTTTCCGAGCTTGGTGGTGACGAGTATCACGCCATTTGCGCCGCGTGAACCATAGATGGCCGTGGCGGATGCATCTTTGAGGATCTCGATGGATGCGATGTCACCCGGGTTCAGGGAATTGAGATTTCCTCCCTGCAAACCATCGATCACAACCAGCGGCTCGTTACCGCCGTTGATGGAGTTCAGACCGCGGATGCGGATCATCGTGTTTCCGCCCGGCGATCCATCCGTGTTCAACACGTACACGCCGGACGAACGCCCTTGCAACGCCTGGTCGACCCGCGGTACCGGGAAGGAAGTGATGTCGTTTACCTTAATGGAAGTCACAGCTCCCGTAACATCCGTTTTTCGCTGGGTGCCATACCCTACCACCACGACCTCTCCAAGTGCTACCACATCCTCGGCCATCGTGATGTCGACGGTAGTCCTCCCGTTCAACGGGACTTCCTGGGTCAGGTATCCGATGAAGGAGAACACGAGTGTAGCGTTTGCGTCCGATACCGAGAAGGTATAGGCGCCATCGTTGTCAGTAACCGTACCGTTACTGGTGCCTTTTTCCAGCACGCTCACTCCGGGGAGAGGATCCCCTTTGTCAGAAGTGACTTTGCCGGTAACAGTCAGCGCGGCGGTGAACACACTTTTGCCGGAAGCGTTGTGCGCCTCCCCTTCTTCCGGCAAAGCACCTGCAGCCATCCCGCTGAAGAACCCCAGGCCGGCGAACAACAAGATCATTGTCCGCATAGCCTGTCTTCCCTTCAGCAGCATGCTCAATTGAGGTAGATTTCTTTTCATAAATCGTCTTTAAGTTTTTTGAGCCATCGATCCAGCTAGATGCAGGTCACAGGTGAAAATCGGCCTTCCTGGTTCGGCTGTTAATTCAAGTCCCAACAGCCTCGCAATCGATTCCTTGTTATGACCTTATATAACCTTTCGTATTTCTAAAATTAATGCTTTATTTTATTTTTCAAATCATCGCAAAAGCAAATTATTTTTAGCTTTGGGAAGGGATGCGCAGCGAAAGGATTGCTATAACGAAGATCATTAAACCGATCAAAGAAAGGAAGTATTGAAAAAATGCAT
>DASVOT010000098.1:0-1777 GCA_036383235.1 Chryseosolibacter sp. | reverse complement strand
AGGTTGTTGCCGTCTTTGAAAAGTATGAGGTCCGGTTTCTCCTTAGTGTCTTTTGTAAGAACGATCGCGGCGTAATACACGCTGTCGGCAAATCCAAAGAAATCTCTTTTGCGCGCCTTCTGGCGATCATACTTTCTGAACCGCACCATTTCAACCACTGCTTCCGATGGCTGGAGTTTGCCCGCAAGTAATTTCCAGCTGACCTGTGCCGCGCCGAGACCGTCATCGTAAATGGCTTCGCTCGATTTCAGGCTAATCGCCTTTTCAAGCGCGTCGACCTCCCTTTCGAGGGCGGGTATTTCATCGTTGCTCTGCCGGAGATCCTGCAGAGGCAATTGGTAAAGCCTTCCCAACCGGTCGCGGCGTTCTTTCAGGCGTGAGAAGAGCATCGTCAGGGATTCGTCATTTTTCAGCCGGATCAGCCGTGACCTTCGTTGCTGCGTGAAGAATTGCAGCGACTTAATGATCATGCGGTTTTGAAACATCTGGGCGATCAGTTCCTCGTCGAGGGACGCCCACTGAATGGCGATGGTGTTGAAGCGTTCGAAATCCTCTTTCAATTTTTCATAAAACTGCACCTGCTCCTTCTCGTTCAGCCCAGGGAAAACATAGGTCACCTGCTTGAGCGCCAGGGCCATTGCCCGTTTAAAGAGCGGGATCGCCTCTTTCGGCTTGTCGAGGGCCCAGTAAGTGACAGCCAGGTTGCTCATCAGGTCCATCAGCAGAATGGAGTTTTCTCCGTAGATGGTCCGCTTGATGTCGTAAGCATTTTTGTAATGACGCGCGGCCTTTTCGTAATCGCCTTCCGCGGTGTTTAACACGGCAATGTTGTTGAGAACCGTCGCGGCGAGATCGTCATTTGCGCGACCGCTTTCTTTCAAAAGCATTTCAGCTTTGTCCAGGTATTCCAAAGCACGCCCGTACTGTTTGTCCTTCCTGTAGGCAGTGGCAAGGTTATTCAATGCGGTAATATAAAGCGGGTCAGACGGCGGCAGAAGTTTCCCGAACTGCGCGATGATCTTTTTATAGTCCGTTATGGCCCCGGCCACATTGTCCTGTTTCAGATGGACGCCAGCGATGTTGTTCTGAAGGATCACACAGGGAAGGGAATTTTCGTCATAGGAGACCTTGCATCGCGAAAGCGATTCCTCATAATAGTCCAGGGCCTTGTCGTAGATATTCAGCTTATCGTATACCTGTGCCAGATTGTTTGCAAGTTCCGTGAGCAGATACTCGCGATTGCTTTCAGGGGTGATCAGACTGTAGGCCTGCAAAAGGTACCGCTCGGCCTGGCTGTATACACCCGTCTCGAGGTAAAGACTTCCCTGTTCCTGAAGCGACTGAACGTACAAATCGAAAAACTGCGGCTCGGTCTTTTTGGAAAGAGAAGGAACAAGACGATCGAGGATAGCCTGCGCGGAAGCATACTGATTCAGCTTCCGGTCGACCTTCGCCCTGAAGAATTGGTGCTGGTAATCCAGCAACGTATTGGGTGTTATCAACTTCCACTGATCAATCCTGCGGAGGATGTAGTCGGCCGAATCCGGTTGCTGGTTGAGATCATATATAGAAACCAGATTTTGCGCGGCGCCGATTAGAATATCGGAGGGGATCTGTGCAGAGCCTGCGGCGATAATGTGATTATAGAGCGACTTTGATTTGCTCCAGAATCCTTTTTCCTGATAGAAGCCGGCCAGGTTTGCGATGGAAAGGATGATCTCCTTGTTGTTAACAGGATAAACCTCTGATTTCAGCTCGAGGGTTTTCTGAAGCGTAC
>DASVOT010000097.1:0-7685 GCA_036383235.1 Chryseosolibacter sp. | reverse complement strand
TTCCAGGAGCCAAAGCGCCCAGGCTCATCAGCCGCGACATGCTCAAGACCATGAGGCCCGGAACCGTGCTGGTGGATGTCGCCGTCGACCAGGGGGGATGTATCGAAACCTGCACGCCGACCACCCATGAGAATCCTACCTTTATCATCGATGACGTAGTGCACTATTGCGTTGCAAATATGCCCGGCGCTGTTCCCTATACTTCCACCCTCGCGCTGACGAACGCGACTCTTCCCTACGCCGTGCGCCTCGCAAACTACGGCTGGAAAAAAGCCTGCGCCGATAATCCGGATCTGAAAAACGGGCTTAACATCATCGAGGGCCAGGTGGTTTACAAGGCTGTGGCTGACGCGTTCAACCTGCCCTTTCACCAGGTGGACAAGTTCCTTGCGTGAAAATCGGCCCGCAACAACATTCTCAGAGCACCGACCCGTCACCTTTCACATCCCCTCGGCTGCCTGCGGAAAGGATGGCATCTCCTGAAGGAGCGTGGTCTTTCTCTCCATCCAGTCGATGCGGGCACAGAGATGAAGCAGGCCGTTCGTTACAGTAAGATATTTCGCTTTCAGGGTGCTGTTATAGACGGAGGCCTGGTCCAATGTGGAAGCCGAAACCTGCAACGAAGGCGATTTGCATTCGACGATCATCCAGGGTTGCCCAAGGCGATCGAAGATCACGATATCCGTCCTCTTTTGCATTTGATTATAGACCAACCCTCCTTCTACCCTGACCAGGCTTCTCGGATATTTTTTTTCCGCCACAAGGTAATTGATGAAGTGCTGGCGCACCCATTCCTCCGGTGTCAGAACAATGTACTTCTTGCGGATGCCGTCAAAGATCCACACCCTGCCTTCGGCTTTCTTCAGCCTGTAATCGTATTCCGGAAGGTTGAGCCTGTACATATAGACGACCAGAAATGCGTGCCAGCGATTTAAGAGCACGGACAGGACAAAGTTACAAACGTTTTCCTTTCAGCCTGTGCATGAGGCGGAAGAAGGTTTGCTTTCACTGCATTTAATCGCCGATGCCGCGATCCGGAAACCGGCCGGGTACGGAAAAAAAAGAAAGCGATGAATCCTCACCGGTTTTCCTGATGATTTCTCTGTGTCTTCTCGGCGAACTTTGTGATATTGGATTTCAAAACTTAAACGCGTCGGATTTGGTTACTATTTGACTATGAAGACCAAGCAGGAAATTGTCCGCAACTGGTTGCCCCGGTACACGGGCCAGGCACTGGAGGATTTCGGACAGTACATATTGCTGACGAACTTTGAGAATTATGTGAAGATGTTTGCCGAGTGGAACAACGTGCCGGTGAACGGGCTCGACCGCCCTATGCGCAGCGCATCGGCACAGGGTATTACCATCATCAACTTCGGGATGGGGAGTCCCAACGCGGCAACCATCATCGATTGCCTGAGCGCCATTGCACCGAAGGCAGCCGTGTTCCTGGGCAAATGCGGTGGCCTGAAGAAAAAAAATAATATCGGCGATCTCATTCTTCCCATCGCCGCAATCAGGGGTGAGGGAACGTCCAACGATTATTTTCCCCCCGAGGTCCCGGCCCTTCCTGCCTTCGCCCTGCAGAAAGCCATCTCTACAACCATCCGCGATTTCGGGCAGGACTACTGGACGGGAACGGTCTACACCACAAACCGAAGAGTCTGGGAGTGGGACGAAGAATTTAAAATGTATCTGCGCAAGATCCGGGCCCAGGCGATCGACATGGAGACGGCAACCATCTTTTCCACGGCGTTCCACAACAAGATTCCAACGGGGGCCTTATTGCTTGTATCCGATCAGCCCATGGTACCCGAGGGCGTAAAAACCGACCTGAGCGATCAATCCGTGACAAAAAACTGGGTGGAGATTCACCTGAAGATCGGCATCGAATCGCTGAAGCAGCTTATCAACAACGGAATGACCGTGAAGCACCTGCGTTACTAGCACCCGCTCGTTGCGCCCCTAAGCCCTGACAATATGTTTGGAACGGATCGAGAGGAGGAAGCCCATTCCGATGATGAAATACGCGGCGAGTCCGAGTGCGCTGTAGCGCATGCTGCCGGTGAGCTGGTTGATCAGTCCGTAGCTGAAGGTGCCCAGCACGATGGAAAGGTTATAGGTCACGTCATAAAAGCTGAAGTAGGATGCGTGGTCGATGGTGTCTTGCGGAATGAGTTTCGAATAGGTGGCGCGCGAAAGAGACTGGATCCCGCCCATCACAAGGCCAACGATCACGGCGATGATGTAGAACTCGTATTCGCCGGAGATGAAATAGGCCGCGATGCAGATGCCGATCCAGATGGTGATCATGGTGAGCAGCGCGAACCTGTTTCCCTGTGCGGCCGATAACCGCGCGAAGATGTAAGCTCCCGCCGATCCGACAAGCTGGATAGCCAGGATCGTTCCGATCAGTTTCTGGTCGCCGAGCTTAAGAACGTCGGTGCCAAACAGCGCTGACAAATACATAACCGTCTGGACACCCATGTTGTAAAAGAAGTATGCGGTGAGAAACCGCTTAAGGTCGGGGTGCTGCGAAAGGTTTCCCCACACCTTGCGGATCTCCGCGTAGCCTTTTGTCCAGATATTACCGGAAGGTTTCACTCCAAACGGGTTATCGGGCAGGCGGCTGAAGGGGATGAGGGAGAAGCCGATCCACCAGGCCCCGACGAGCAGGAAACAGACGCGGGTTGCTTCGCCCGCGGTAGTAAAGCCCAGGGTCTCATAGTTCATGATCATGAGGAGGCAGAGCACCATCATGAGGACGCTCCCATAGTATCCCATGGAGTAGCCACGGGCGCTGGTGGCGTCATAGCGGTCTTCGGTGACCACTTCGGGCAGAAAGGCATCGTAGAACACGAGGCTTCCGGAATAGCCGATGCTGGCGGTTACCGAAAACAGGATACCCATCCACAGGTTTTCGACACCCGTGAAGAAGAATAAGCCCATGCACGAAAGCGCCCCCATCCAGACGAATATTTTCATAAAAGATTTCTTGTTCCCTGAATAATCGGCCATTCCCGACAGGAGGGGGATGATGGCGGCAACGATTAAAAACGAAAAGGAGAGCGCATAGGAGTACAGGTTGGAATTCAGGATTCGCCCGCCGAAGAAGGTGACCATGTCGCTGTCGCCAGACCGGGCGACCGCCTTGTAGTATACCGGGAAGATTGCCGAGGTGATGACCAGGGAGTATACGGAGTTAGCCCAGTCATACATATACCATGCTCTGACGGTGCTGGGGTTATTGAGGGCGGGGTGAGCGGTTGGTGGCGCCATAGCGGGGGTAATCAAGCAGCAATATAGAATTTGCCGGCGATTTACATCCGGTCAGCGGATTGAAACATGCTTACAAATGGGATTACCATTTGCAAACGGCGTGATTTCTTGATTTATTTGTGCCCTTTAAGTTCCGGAGAGATGTCCGAGTGGTTTAAGGAGCACGCCTGGAAAGTGTGTATACCCCTAAAGGGTATCCAGGGTTCGAATCCCTGTCTCTCCGCAGATCCAAATAATGCCGTGCGAATGCAAGGCATTTTTGTTTTGAAGCGCTCGTCAAGCTTGCTTGAACGAGTGCGGAAAAACAAAAAGGCCTCGTGAGCGTCTCGCGAACGCGGCATTATTTGGATCTAAGCCTCCCCCTTGAAGGGATCACCGAAGGTAATCCCTGTCTCTCCGCCAATTCAAGTGGTGCCCGCGCGATAGCGGGCATTTGCGTTTTCTGAGCGTTGCCATGCCCTGCATATTGGTGGCAGCCTGTCGATCGTCCTCTTGATTATTGATGAAAAAAAACTATCATATCTTTTGTCGGAATTGCGTGCTGCCTGACTATGGGCGAACAATAGACTCAGGAGTAATTTTAACCGGTTTAAGTCTTCCTGCTCGTTTTTAATGAATAGCTTTTTCGCAAGTGTGCCAATGCTTGAATGCTTCTGGCAAGCCTGGGTTAACCATTTATAGTCATCAATCATCTGGTTTAGCGCCACCTCCTCTTTTTTAGAGGTTGTATCTGTGGATTGGTTTCGATGTTTTTCAAGCTCACGAACTACTTTCCATAGTTCTGAAGGGATGTCCTTCACAAGTGGCAATACTTCGCAGCTGGCACCGGCCCCGAATAAATAGGTGACATTATCCCTTGTTCCAATAAATCCCCTAGGGAACGAAAAACTTTACTGGCACAGTCTAAGAAAAACTCTTCAAGGCTCGTATATTCACGATACCAATAAACCCCCTCGTTATGGAAATCATTCTTATTCTTGGTGCCTTCGTGCTATACTTCCTTCCAAGTATAATAGGATACAGCAAGGCAAATGCTGGAGCAATATTCGTCCTTAACTTCTTTCTTGGATGGACTCTCATAGGCTGGGTTGTTGCCATCGTATGGGCAATGACGGTTGATCCGCCTAAACCAGTGATACCGCATACTTACACGCCCCCAAAACAGTCCACATCATCAGTTGATGAGATAATGAAGCTCAGTAGCCTTCGCGAAAAAGGTGCGATCACCGAGGCTGAATATCAGAGGGAGAAAGAGAAAATATTAAAACGATAAAACAAAACTAAAAGCCCCCTTCAGCTATGGATTCCTCAGGACTAGCCGGATTCGCGATACTAGTGAGTATCGGTTCCTTTATTCTCGGCGCAGTAGTAATCATCGTCTTTTTTGTCATGGCATCTAACATCGGTGGTATCGCACGAAAGGTGAACGCGGCGGTGTGGGCGCTGGATGAAATAAAAAACAAGCTCGATAGGATTGCCACGGCTTTGGAGAAGCTGACGAAGGAAAAAGTATGACGTTTTCTTTCGATTTCATGACTGGTCTTTTTCACGGTGCTACAGTGCGGATATTTATGTTAAACGCGTTACATGATCGATTTGAAATATTCCCCAATATCCTTTGCTAATACGTTGTATTTTGGCGACAGAATTGAGAAGCCCCTCTCATCTTTAAAGCTCTTCCATGACGTTAGCCTTCTTAAAACAGCCGCGCGCTTTAGCTCAGGATCATAGGCAAGTGCTAGGTCGACAGCGCGCATCAATTCCACAAGGTTTTCCTTTATAATGCATTACACATCATAGTAGTCTCTAAACACAGTGCGCTCAAACATCGTCTTAATCTTCATGGCACACAATATGTGGATAGGCACACAGTTGATGTTACCAATATTTACCGCTTCATACTCCGGGACGTTGTAACCAACCTCATTGAAAAATGTAACCTTAACACCATAAACCCTGAAATCGATGTGGTCGAAACTTAAATAGTTGATATTGACGTGAGAGAAAACTTGCATTAGTTCCGCTTCAATCTCCCGAAACGAGACTGCATTTGCTGCCGAGGATGAATTGACCCATTTGCAAAAGTCCAGATCTTCGCTTAACCGATGATTAATTTGCAGTGATAGGGCCGTGCCACCAACTAGATGATATGGCTGAATACACTGGAGCGCCGCTACGGCAGAATATATTTTAGCTGTGTGAGGGGCTAAACCGGTCATATAAATTGTATTTCGAATAAGCCCTTTCGATATACTTTTCCGGGTTAGCAATGTGTAAAAAATCAGATGCGATTTTCTTATTCAAATTATTGAAGCGTTGACCGCGAATAACAATCTCCTTTTCCCACACCTTTCTAATCTTTCTTGATGGGAAAATATTGAAAAGTCTTTTTCTAAGAGGGTCATTTCCATAGACCAATACCGCCTGAATAAGGTTGGAGTCGGGAACCTTTGATAGCCTGGATTGGTCGTATGACCAATAAGCCACCGGGGCAATAACATTGAGTAATGCCCTCTTTTGATTTTGTTTGGATATGATGGAATTCAATACGGCGCTCATAGTCCTTGCAAGTATAACCCAAATTAATGCCATGTGGTTTATAATGGTATCCCTTTGATAATAAAAATGCATACCAAACTAACGGTCGTTCGGGAACAAAATGCGCGATGGCGTCAGTCTTTCCCCGCCCGGTTAATTTTTATTCACAAATCCCACCTTCCGCGTCCCGAATACCTCCGTTAAAATTGGTGAATCGTGCCGGATCCGCTCCAACTTGGTCCGCCGATCCATTACTTGGGCTCGGTGTAACCCCAGCCGGATAAACTCTGACACAATTATCTTTTTGTTCTCCATGTAATCGTTAATTTATTCCCCATCAAAGTCGCTAGAATAGGCGTCTATAAGAACCGCCGGTGCCCCATACACCGCGTCAGTAGTAAACACGCGGTAATTATAATTCATGAGCATAAGCGAAGAAAATGCAATGCCATACGAGCAAAGCGAGCCGGCCACCACTTGAATTGAAGCCTCCCCCTTGAAGGACTCAGCCGCCGCTCAATGAAAACCGGAGAAGGTCTTCTTTTCTCGGAAACACGAGCTCGTACTCGCGGTGATCGAAGTTCAGACAGCTGGTTTCAATGGCGAAGCTCTCCGGCAGTATTGAAATACTCGAGATTCTCTGCAGCGGGATATCGAGGCAACCTCCGCCGTCGAGCATGGTCTTGAGGATCTCCTCGCCTTTCCTCTTCCGCACAACGATATGGGGATGAACAACGAGTCTGTTGCCATTGTTGAGCTCGACATGTATTTTGTGCGATTCGATGATGGCCGGTGTGATTTTCTCTATCAGGTTTTTCATTCAGCATTACAGAAGAATGAAAGCTAGCGCTAAAGTTTCAATTCAGAAGCGGCGCTGATAAAAAAAAGGAGCCGGCCGGTTTGCGGGCGGTCGTAAAAGCGGCCTAAATCTTCAGGATCTTGCTCAGCGTCTTCAGGATGGGATTGCCGAACTTGGAAGCAAAGCTGCAGACCCCTTCGATGTCGGTCAGCCAGACGCTGTTGGTCTCCAGTACATGACCCGTGAAATCGTATCCCTTCAGAATGATGCGCGTATTCTCATAGCCGTCGCCGATGAGGATATTCTCCACGCCGGTCACGAACATACCTTTACCCAGCACCGGCGCCTTGATGCCAATAGCCGTACCGTTCTCACGGCTCTCCAGCAAGGCCTTGAAGACCTCCTTCGGTTCCTTCACAAAATCAAAGGGTGTATTCGGCAGCTCAGCGTTCATTGGCGTGTGGTATGGCGTGGGTGTGACCGCTGTTTGCCGAAGCATTCGCCGCGAGGCATCGCTCATGGCCAGGACCGGTATCAACCGCAGCCTCCCTTTCGATGGCGGCCTGAACAGCCTTCCGGACAGAGATCAGCGATGCCTGCATTGGTTTGGTGCGAAATCCAGGTGGATGTGAAAACAATTCCTTCGTGGCTGACAGCGCGTCCTCTGAAAGGACCGGGGCAAGCGCTGTCGTGAGGGTTTTAGGTTGTAGCATAGGTAAAGGGTAATTATTTTTTTATTCAGGCCGCGAATTGATAAAAAGGCGCTTTAAGCAAGGGAAGTTCCATCGGCCACGGGCCGAATTGTATGGACCCGACATCGGGAGCGGCATCCGGTTCAACCGATCCTCAAACCGATTCCCTTTACGGGTTCCAATATCCCCAGCAAACAGTGTGTCAGGAAACCCCAGACGGCCAATCGCTCGAAACCGTAAGTGGACGGGTTTATTCTGCGGTGAAAGCGAAACAAGCAGGCCCTTCATTTCAGTGACAAAAACCATTGTTTGTTGAAACCCTCTCCATAGAGGCTTTTTGGTAAACTGACTGATGCGGACAAAAACCATGCCCGCGA
>DASVOT010000096.1:0-2028 GCA_036383235.1 Chryseosolibacter sp. | reverse complement strand
CAGGTCGACAAGCTCGTCTCCACACTCCGGAACGAGAACCCGACGGCGAAATTTATTCTGGTAACGCCGCAGGATGTGTTTCGCAACCGGAACAAACCTAATCCAGGGATACTCGAAGTACGAGAACAGATCATCCGGTATGCCGTCGATAACGGGCTTGCATTCTACGATATGTACCGCGCGACGGGCGGCGAGAAATCTGCCAAAAACTGGAGTGACAGCGCCTTGTTGAGCCGCGATGGAATCCACCTTACAAAAGACGGTTACGAGTACGAGGGTAACCTGTTGTATCACGCATTAATGAAAGGTTATAATTCATATGTTCCCCTTAGACATCCATAAGCTTCAGCAGCTCTTCGTCTATCATCCGGACGAGCCGCTTATTTTCAATAGCGGCCTGTTCCTCTTCTTATTCACGGGATTTTTATGGGTTTATATTTCACTCAGTGAAACACACCGGCCGAAACTGATTTTTGTGGTACTGTTTTCACTTTACTTCTACTATAAATCGAGCGGAGGCTATTTTGTGCTGTTACTTTTTGCCACCGTGATCGATTTTACACTGGCAAAGCTTATCTACGGTTCGAAAAACAGGGCGTACCGGAAATTTTACATTGTCCTGACCCTGGTGGTGAACCTCGGCATGCTCGCTTACTTCAAGTACACGAACTTCCTGCTCGGAGCGTTTTTCGCAGCGGGGGGTGCGCATTTCCAGCCCCTGGATATCTTTCTGCCAGTAGGCGTATCGTTCTTCACGTTTCAATCGCTCAGTTATACGTTGGATGTGTACAGGGGGAATCTTAAACCCGTAGATGACATCCTGGATTATGCGTTCTTTGTTTCCTTTTTCCCCCAGCTCGTCGCCGGGCCGATCGTGCGGGCCTCCGATTTCCTTCCCCAGATCCACCGGCCGACGATGGTGACGGCCGAAATGTTTGGCAGGGGAGTGTTTCTCATCGGATGTGGTCTTTTTAAGAAGGCAGTGATATCCGATTATATCAGTATCAATTTTATCGACAGGGTATTCGACGCCCCGACGCTCTACTCCGGAATCGAGAACCTGTTTGCCGTGTACGGATATGCATTGCAGATCTACTGTGACTTCTCAGGGTATTCAGACATGGCTATCGGGATCGCATTATTGCTGGGATTCCATTTTCCGTTGAACTTCGATTCTCCCTATCAGTCGCGCGACATCACTGAGTTCTGGCGACGCTGGCATATATCTCTGTCTACCTGGCTGAGGGATTACCTCTATATTTCTTTAGGCGGAAACCGAAAAGGCAGGGTCAGAACCTATATCAATCAACTGATCACGATGCTGCTGGGCGGCCTTTGGCATGGCGCCTCCTGGCGCTTCATCATCTGGGGCGGATTGCACGGCGCGGCGCTGGCCCTTCATAAATTTTACAGGTCGTGGAGTGGTCGTCCGTTCAGGAGGAGGGGTCAGATACAGACCTTTGCCGGTATCTTTCTCACCTTTCATTTTGTGTGCTTTTGCTGGATCTTTTTCAGGGCGGCAGATATGGAGACCGTTGGTGAAATGCTCAACCAGATGCTCTTTCACTTTAATGCCGGGCTCTTTTCCGATTTTGTGGCCGGATACAAGGTGGTGTTGATGCTGATGACAATCGGTTATATCCTTCACTTCATTCCGCGGGAAGCGGAGCTGGCTGCACAGGAAACGATTACCAATATGCCCCTGGCGGGAAAGGCGGCCTTTATGTTGTCTGTTATCCTCCTGGTAATCCAGACGAAAGCGTCCGGCATACAGCCGTTTATTTATTTCCAATTCTGAGCCAGGTGATCCGCGTCCGGGCTACGCTAGTTCAGATCATAGGAGAATTCCTGGCCGATCATTTTCTTGATCTCTTCCCGCGTAAGCGGCTTGTTGAAATAATACTTGATTCCGAGCTCCTTGGCCCTGGCCAGATCGTTGGGATCGGCCGACGAAGTCAGGATCACGATGGTGATGGAGTTCTTGTCCGGCAGATCCATCAATGCGAAGGCTTCAATGAATTCGTACCC
>DASVOT010000095.1:0-1536 GCA_036383235.1 Chryseosolibacter sp. | reverse complement strand
CTCCGCCGGCGATGCCGCTGTTAATCGCGATATATCCCGAATTTCTTCCCATCACCTCTACAAAGAACAGGCGGTTGTGGGAGAGTGCGGTATCGCGGATCTTGTCGATGGCTTCGACCGCCGTATTTGTCGCGGTATCATAACCGATGGTGTAGTCGGTTCCCGGCAGATCGTTGTCAATCGTTCCGGGGATGCAGAGACAGGGCACCTGATACTCTTCATAGAATTTATGCAACCCGGTAAAAGTTCCGTCGCCGCCAATGCCGACGAGGGCATCAATTCCTTCTTCCTTCAGGTTCTCGAATGCTTTCTTCCGTCCTGCCGGCGTCCTGAATTCTTCGCTGCGCGCCGTTTTCAGGATCGTCCCGCCCCGCTGAATGATATTTCCTACCGAGCGGGCGCCGAGCTTCACCAGGTCTCCCTCGATCATCCCTTCATAACCGCGCATGATGCCATATGCTTCCTTCTTATAATAGGTGCACGCACGAACGACAGCGCGGATGGCGGCATTCATGCCCGGGGCATCGCCGCCGGAAGTGAAGACGCCGATTTTACTGATTTGACTCTCCATGAAAGACTTAAAAATTCTTTAAAATTAAGGGATGTGATTCACTTTACCATAAACTATTTAATCAGCTGAACTTCAAACGTTTGAAATAGTTGATTAAGCCGTTCGTGGAACCATCATGCGACGAGACAGGCGACGGCGACTGCAGTTCTGATAGAATTTTCTTCGCCAGTACTTTTCCAAGCTCGACCCCCCATTGATCGAAACTGAAGATATTCCAGATGACACCCTGTACAAAGATCTTATGCTCGTACATGGCGATGAGCGATCCCAGTGTTCTCGGCGTCAGCTGCCGGAACAAAATGCTGTTGCTCGGCCGGTTGCCTTCAAATACCCGGAAGGGCGTGTGAAAAGCGATGTCATCATCAGACATACCTGCTTGTGCAAGCTCAGCTCGGACCTCTGATTCCGTCTTTCCTCTCATCAGGGCCTCTGTTTGCGCAAAGAAATTGGACAGAAGCTTGGCGTGATGATCACCGGTGGGATTGTGGCTGATAGCCGGAGCCAGGAAATCGCATGGAATCATTTTCGTCCCCTGGTGGATGAGTTGGTAAAACGCATGCTGCCCGTTCGTGCCGGGTTCCCCCCAGATGACCGGGCCGGTCTGATACGATACAGGGTTGCCTCTCCGGTCGACCGATTTCCCATTGCTTTCCATATTGCCCTGCTGAAAGTAGGCGGCGAAACGATGCAGGTACTGGTCGTAGGGCAGGATCGCCTCGGATGCCGCGCCAAAAAAATTGTTGTACCAGATGCCGATCAGCGCCAGGATCACCGGCAGGTTCTTTTCGAAGGGCGCCTCGCGGAAGTGCGTATCCATCGCCTGTCCTCCTTCCAGGAGCTGAACGAAATTGTCGAAGCCGATGGTGCAGGCAATCGAGAGCCCGATGGAAGACCAAAGCGAATACCTGCCGCCGACCCAGTCCCAGAACACAAACATGTTCTCGGGCGCGATACCGAACGCCGTG
>DASVOT010000094.1:0-4318 GCA_036383235.1 Chryseosolibacter sp. | reverse complement strand
CCACCTATCCCGACAGCGCGGGACGAAGATTTACTCCGCCCGCAATCGCAGCGCCGCAGGAGAAAATGCGGAATACCCTCGTCGAAAATGTGCTGAACAAGATCATGGACGAGTATTCGATCGCCGGCGTGCTGGTCGATCACGATTGCAACATCATTGAAACGTTCGGCGACTACCGGAAATACCTTCACCTTCCTGAAAAGAAATTCAACAACAATCTTTTAAAGATGCTGCCGGGCCGGCCATCGATTCTTGTCGGATCGAATTTCAAGAAGGCATTGACCACGCAGGAAAGCTTTTCGGTCAGAAACCTGAGATTCGACAGCTCCGCCCCTCCCATTAACGTAACAATCAAGCCCTTCACCGACAGCCGCGAACATTCGGTGGCTATCGTGTTGTTTGCCGAAGAACACCTGAACGGGAAGTTCCGAAAAGAGGAAGAAGCCCACCCTGCTCCCGCGAGCAGGCCGCCCGAAGAAACCATTCCCGGCCACGAACATCTTGTCGCCCTTCAGCAGGAGTTGGAGGAAACCAAACAGGTGCTCCAGAAAGCCATTGAAGAGTCGGAGACCACCAACGAAGAGTTGCAGTCGGCAAACGAAGAGCTGATCTCCTCAAATGAAGAGCTGCAGAGCGCCAACGAAGAGCTGCAGTCACTCAACGAAGAGCTGCACACCGTGAACGCGGAAAACCAGTTGCGCATCCGGCAGGTGATCGAGCTCAACGATGACCTGAACAACTACTTCGCCAGCTCCGACATCGGCCAGATCTTTCTGGACGGCAACCTTGTCATCCGCAAATACACGCCGCGCGCCACGGCCCTGGTGAACCTCATCGAATCCGATATCGGCCGCCCCATATCGGATATCTCGAACAATATCTCCTATACCAACCTCCTGGAGGACATGAACCAGGTGCTGAAAGGTTCGCAACCGATCACAAAAAACATTCAGATCGCCGACCACACCTGGTACCAGATGAAGGTGATGCCGTACCTGCGCGAAGGAAAACAGAAGGATGGTCTCGTGCTTACGTTCGTGGACATCACCGCCATGAAGACGGCAGAACGGGAGCTGAAGAAGGCGAACAAGAAACTCCATGAGCTCAACCAGAACCTGATGCGTTCGAACAGCGAGCTGGAGCAGTTCGCCTATATCACCAGCCACGACCTGCAGGAACCGCTGAGAAAGATCCAGACGTTTGTCGACCTCATCCAAAGAAAGCCGGAGAGCGAGGAGTCCTTAAACAAGTACCTGGAAAAGATCAGCAACTGCGCTTCGAGGATGTCCCTTCTCATCAACAACGTGCTGAGCTACTCGCGTCTCATCCGCGCAGATGATCCGCCGGTGGATACCGACCTGAACGAGATACTGGAAGCGGTGAAATCCGATTTTGAGCTGCTCATCGAAGAGCGAAAAGCCGTGATCAAAAGCGGAAGCCTGCCCACGGTCAAAGGATTGCCCTTGCAGCTGGAGCAGTTGTTCGCCAACCTGATCAGCAACTCCATAAAATTCAACGAAAGGACTCCCGTCATCGACATCACGGCCGAAAAAGTATCCGCAGACGAAGTCGAGCAGGTGAACGGACTGAAGAGCAAACACCCTTACATCAAGCTTCTCTTCCGCGATAATGGCATCGGATTCGAAAATCAGTACGCGGAAAAAGTCTTTACGATCTTCCAGAGGCTGAACCAGAAGAGCGCGTATGCCGGATCCGGCATCGGACTGGCACTCTGCAAGCGCATCGTTGAAAACCACCACGGCGCCATTGTGGCCTCGGCAACACCCGGTCAGGGCGCGACGTTCACCGTCTACCTCCCCGCCCGGTAGTCAGTTGACAATGGGACAATTGAACAATGGAGCAATTGATCCCCAGCTTCACTCCAGACTGATCAGCTTATTCTTAATAGCATACCTGACAAGCTCCGCGGTGTTCTTGAGCCCGAGTTTGTCGAGGATGTGATTCTTATGTGTGTCGACCGTCTTGATGCTGATGAAAAGTTCATCCGCCACTTCCTGGTTACTTTTGCCGGAAGCCACCAGTGCCAGTACCTCCTGTTCGCGTTTGGTCAGATCGTTTGGCAGCGTTACTTTTCCGCTCATGTTCGTCAGCTTTTTCTTCTGGTAAAAATCCTCGAACACAAGGTTGGTGATGGCTTCATTAAAGTATCGCCCGCCGTTTTTGACCGTTTTGATGGCCTCCCGTAAAATGGTCAGGTCCACATCCTTTGGAAGGTAGCCGTCGATGCCGCACTGAATACCCGCCGTTACCAGGTCTTTTTTCACTTCCGAAGAGATGAGAATAACCTTCGCGTTGGGATCCTGTTCCTTGATCCAACGGGTCGCTTCGATGCCGGTCATTCCGCCCATCATGATGTCCATCAAAATAACGTCAGGTTTCAGAGACGGAAAAATACTGATCGCTTCCTCGCCGCTGGGAACGGAGCCTACAATTTCGATGTCTTCCGCCTCGTTGAGCAACGCCGTAAGACCGTCGCGAAGGAGACGGTGATCGTCAACGATTAAAACCTTACTTTTTGCAACCGGAGATGATGGATTCATATTTTATTTGACATTAAGGTAAACAGTAAATAAGGTGCCCTCGCCGGGCTTGCTCTGCACCTGCACTTCCCCTCCCAGGGTCTCCACCGCCTTCTTCACGATCGGCAGGCCGAGCCCGGTGCCCTTGATCTTTCGGACGTTGTCGCCGCGGTGAAAGGGCTCGAAGATCCTCGGAAGATCCTTTTCCCCGATTCCCAGACCGCGATCCTTTATAGCGCATCGCACCTGCCCGGGACCGGCGTTGACGGAAAGAAATACATCCTTTTCGCCCGGCGAAAACTTGATGGCGTTAGTGAGCAGGTTGACGAAAATATTGCGCAGCAGGTTTTCATCGCTCTGGATGAGAAGCCGGGAAGGAGGAAAATCCACGTTGATGCGGTGGCTGTTGAGCGTGTTGCTCTGCACCTCATCAATGATGCGGAGAAAAAAATCCATCAGGTCGACCGTCGTCAGGTTGGCCTTGATCCTGGTATTGGTCGCGCCGGTCTTTCCCATCGTCAGCACGTCTTCGAGCAGCGACGACAGATGCTCGGCCTGCGACTGGATCTTCGACAACCTCTCATGCAGGTCGGCAGGACTCATTTCCTCGAGGTGCGCTTTCATTGCCTCTATATTCCGGTGGATGTACGAGATCGGCGACCGGAACTCGTGAGAAGCCATCGAGACAAAACGGTCCTTTACCTCCACGAGCTTTCGCTCGCTTTCCAGTGCGGATTTCAATGCCTGCGTGCGTTCCACCACCTGCTCCTCGAGTGACTTCCGGTAGGCTGACAGCTCCGTAATGTCCTGTCCGATCAGCAGGATTCCCACCACCTCGCTGGCCGCGCTGGTCCGCGGAGTCGCGTTGATCAGCAGGGTGATCTTTCTCTGGTCTTTTGCCTGGATGATCATCTCGTGGTTGGTGATCACATCCCCGGTCAGCACCTTCTGCATGGCGTTCCCAAAGCTTTCACGCGATTCAAAGGCCAGGAAATCGGCAAACTTCTGAATGTAAGATTCTTTCTTCGAATAGCCTGTGACAAGGTGGGCCATCTCGTTCCACTCAGTGATATACCCGCGGGCGTCCGTGCCGATAATGACCGCGTTGGCGTTCTCGATGACACTCTGGTATTCCCTTGCCACAATAGTGATCTTCTTTTCGAAGATCTTCTGCGGCGTGACATCGCGTGCCTCGATAAAAATCTGGCAGACCTGGCCGTCGTGGTCCCGGATGGCCGTCGACTTGATCTCAAAATGAATTTCTTTTCCGTCCGCAAGATGCGTCGCTTCGAGAATGGAAGGTGTGTTGGACCGCGGGAGCGTCTGCAATACGTTTCTCGCCAGGTCCTTCCACGAGTCGGGAATGGAATCAAAGACCGACGATCCCTCGGCTACAGGATGAGGCAGCTGGTGCGCAAACCTTTCAAGGTGGCGACTGCTCAGCAACACCTTGCCGTTGCAATCTGTCAATACCCAGATCTCCGCCACGCTGTCGAATATCGTTCGCACATCCGCTGTGCAACCTGCCTTGTGTTTTTCCGAATTACTGGTCACCTGCAACACTGTTTTCCAAATGAATTATACTTCCCTTCGGGACGAGCCCTGGCTGTTTATGATCAGACAATCTCCTCGGTCTTTCTCACGATCTTCCTGATGATCCCATCCAGGGCGTCGGCGCTCTCCAGCAGATGCGCGAGCGTAAGATTGACATCCACTTTCTCCTGCGGATACGTTTTCAGCAACTGGGCAAGCCCCATCAGCCTGGCCAGTGGCGCCCT
>DASVOT010000093.1:0-3658 GCA_036383235.1 Chryseosolibacter sp. | reverse complement strand
ATCAAGGACTCATACCTTCGGGGCGTGGATAAAAACCCAATAAAACTCATCCACGCTTTCAGGATGATATCCTTGCGGATGCCTGTTGCTCCTGCTTATTTCTTCAGGTCTTTTTACTGCCGGGGCTCCTTACGGGTACGTACCCGCAATATCGCCTGGGAACCTGCAGCCAGGCGACTACTTTTATGTTTGAGGCGTTCCGCCCGTTTGAAAGGTTTAGCCAAACGGGTGGTGCGCCAAAACGCCTGTTAGCGGTCACGTGATTTTTACCCGGGCCACGTCTCAGCGCAGCAGCACCGGATATTCCCGGTAACCGGTACCCACCGACCACCGGATCACGTATTCGCCGCGGTACCCTTTCCTGTTGCCGGGGGTCTTTCCATCCCACGTCTGCACGATCGTGCGGTTGCTGTCGATGTTTTCCGTGAAGAGATTCTCCAGTTTTTTTCCGGCCTTCGAATACAGATCCACTTTCAGCTCTCCTGGAGTATTGGATTTGCAGACGAGGATCGCGCGTTGTCCTTTCCGAACCTCATAGGGAAGAACCGTGGCGAGATAGAGTTCCTTGCTGTCGGAGAATGACATCGTGGGAACACGCACCTCGCCGCTGGCATACTTCCTCCGGAAGCCCGGCGGGCTGGCCAGAACTGTTTCGTTGTACTTCACATACCGCTCGCTGTTTTTATCATTCTGAAATCTCAGCTCGTAGAGATCGCGGATGCGCTGGTCGAAGTCGAGCAGGCCGGTCCAGAGCTCGCCCGTGTTCTTGGAGAAGTTGGAGTGATCGTAGGCGCGCTTGAAGGCGGCGAGCCCGGTCGTGTCGTCCTTGGGCCCCAGGTGATTGGAGTTGATGAATTCAGGATGAAGCGCATCGCCGTTCCACATCACCTCCAGGTTTGTCCGGACGATCCTTTTCATATCTTCCTCGTTGAAGACGATGCCGTAGTGGTAGGCCTCGGCGATCTTGGCCACTTCACCGGCCTGGTATCCGGAGCGGAACGGATGCACGGACACCCAGTGCCTGGTTTCTTTTTTCTCAAGGTCGATGTCGCCCGGGGTCAGGGGCTCGAAGTAGTTCCAGTGATAATGCCCCGCGTGATACTGGAAATGACTTTTTGCCGTAAAATAGATTTTCTCGGCCCGGTCGCGATAGAATTTTTTCCCCGTGATCCTGTAGAGTCTGAGGCAAACCTGGGCGCAGTCCATCTGTTTGTTGAACGGATGACTGATCCCGGCGCGCGAGACGTCCGGATCGTATACCCATTGCGTTAGCTCGCCCGGTTTCAGGAATTTGCTGAAGCCGATGTAAGACCCGTAGGGTCCGTCTTCGATCCAGGTCTTGCGCTGATCGTACTTTTCCACGAAATCCCTGGCGGCAATCTGCGTGTATTCTTTTGCTTTCGCACCGTATTTTTTGGCGAGCTGCGGATCTTCCAGCACCAGGGCGGAGAAGTCCAGCATGTCCGTGAGCAGGATGGCGTCTCCCACATGCGAATCCTGCCAGTATTTGGTATCGTAGCCGTAGGGCCCGATCCAGCCCCGGTATCCGTCGGGATCGGTATCCATCGTGCTGACGAGGAAATCGAAATACTGGATGCCGGCATCCAGCCACTCCGTGTTTTTCGTCAACTTGTAATTGTCAACAAATTGTTCCATCCCCACACGGGCGTGCCAGCAGAAGTTCTCGCCTTTCGCGTTCTCCACGAACGCGGGCTTGTGAATCATGCTTGCCGCCAGCTCGCGTGGCGTCACGCGCACGCTCGCGGCGTTTTGCGCTTTCGACCCGGTCGTGAAAAGGGCGACAAGAAAAAGGATCGATAAACAGGGCGGTCGAATCATGGCCTTCAGTTTTTTTGGTTTGTGTCGGAATCTCGGCGCACCGGACGAACCGCATTCGTATTATCCTATATAATATAGAGCGCGAGCCGATCCCGCCTTTTTTCCGGGTACGTACCCGAAACTAAAAAACATTTTTCTATATTGAGTGCGGTTTCGTACAGGAGGTTTTTTTTCTAAATCACCGGTTGGAATCAAAACACAAATACCGGCCCGACCCTTTCAGCCGGGCCATCGCCGATCGTCAACGCTACCGCTTATGGGAAAATTTATAGTATGCATGGTACTCGCCATCGCAGGCTGCGCCGGCACCGCAGCAGCGCAGCGCCACCAACCCGGCACAGCCAACCCCGAACGATCAAAGAAGGAGATCTGGAAGGAGATCGCTCCCCATTTTTCGCCGCCGGATGAATTCAAAGGCAAAACGGGAAACTACCGTTCGCCCCTCACCTTTTACGACGGGAGAAAAGTGAAAACGAAAGCGGACTGGCAACAGCGAAGGCAGGAAATCCTTTCACGGTGGCACGCGCTCATGGGGCCGTGGCCCGCCCTGCTGAAAGACCAACAGCTCCAGGTGCTCGACAGCCTCCACCGCGAAGATTTTACGCAATACCGCGTAAGCTTTTTCTGGACGCCACGCGAGAAGGCAGAAGGGTATCTTCTCGTTCCGGACGGAGACCACAATCAAAAAAGACCCGCCGTCATCACCGTGTATTACGAGCCGGAGACGTCGATCGGCAAAGGTGAGCCCGACCGCGACTTCGCCTACCAGCTCGCCAAACGCGGATTCATCACCCTTTCCATCGGCACGACCGCGGCCACCGCGGCAAAAACCTATGCGCTCTATTACCCGGACATCGACCACGCGACGGTTCAACCGCTTTCGATGCTTGCGTATGCAGCTGCCAACGCCTGGCACGTCCTTGCGAATAGCCCGCAGGTTGACTCCGCCAGGATCGGCATCATCGGACATTCCTTCGGCGGCAAGTGGGCCATGTTCGCCTCCTGCCTCTACGACAAGTTCGCCTGCGCCGTCTGGTCGGACCCGGGAATCGTCTTCGATGACACACGCGAGAACATCAACTACTGGGAACCCTGGTACCTGGGTTACCATCCCAGACCCTGGCGCAAGAGGGGCATCATCACCCATGAAAATCCCGCTCATGGATTATACCCGCGATTGGTCCGCGAGGGATACGACCTCCACGAGCTGCATGCGCTCATGGCGCCAAGACCTTTCCTTGTATCGGGAGGAGAGGAGGATCCGCCCACCCGGTGGACGGTCCTCAATCATGCCATAGCCGTCAACAAAGTGCTCGGCGCGAAAAACCGGGTCGCCATGACCAACCGAAGCACGCACTCGCCGAATGAAACGTCTAACAGGCAGGCGTTCCTCTTCTTCGAATATTTTCTGAAATGACGCCGGGCGAACGCCGTTGAACCCGCCCGGCAAGGCCACCTCCCGCCATTGTAAAAAACATTTGCCGGAGACCGCCTTTTTGATAGCTTTCGGGTACGTACCCGAAGAGAGTGCGCCGACCACCGCGCGCATCACGGGCCGGACGTTTTAGAAATCACTAACTTACCATAATGAACCAACATTTGTTGCCGGGCATTCCCAAGCCTGTTCTCCTCGCGGGGATCGTCGTCTTCCTTGCCGGATGTCAGAAACAGAATGGTCCCATAACCATGGATTCGCCCGTTCCCGCAAAAGACGCCGTGAGAACCTTCGCCGTGGAACCGGGCTTCAAAGTGGAGCTGGTGGCAGCCGAACCGCTCGTCGCAGACCCGGTCGCGATGGAGATCGATGAAAACGGAAATA
>DASVOT010000092.1:0-13573 GCA_036383235.1 Chryseosolibacter sp. | reverse complement strand
GGTTCAAAGACCCTGACTTTGCGCAACACCGGCGGAACGGACCACCTTTCCTTCGACGCGATCGGCCTTCCTGGTTTTCAGTTTATCCAGGATCCGATCGAATATGGCACGCGCACGCATCACACCAACATGGATCTTTACGACAAAGCGGTGCCCGATGACCTGAGGTACAACGCCGTCATGACTGCATTCTTTACCTGGATGGCTGCCAACAGGGAAAGCCTCATTCCGCGGAAATAGGCCGGGGCGAAAGCCATCCTGGCGATTTTAAGAGATGAGTGGCATTCATCGAATTTATGGTGAAAAATGTCTATGTTGTATTCTTCGGGGGCAACTCACGGCCGCTTGAAGGAGTCTAATATGAAAACAGGTAGGAGGCGTTACACGGATATGAGGTTTGCAGGAAGCTATGGGCGGTTCTCTTTTTTAGCGATTTGTGTGTTGGTGCTGACCGCGGGCTGCAGCAAGGAAGATGATATGAAGACCCGCCATTTTCTGATGGGCTTCACTCCCGTTCAGAATGAGCTATCGTCTGTCACAGGTGAGTACGCTTACCGCAAGCTGTCTGCCCAGGCAGACATTATCAATCACCATTTTGATAATGGCGTTCCGTGGGAAGAATCCCTAAGTGGAACGGAGTACGACAGTAGAATTGTGGCCGACTGGACAGTGCGCAAAGAACGGGTTCGCACCGGCCAGAAAACTTATGTCTCCGTAACTCCAATCAATGCAGCTCGAAACGGACTTGCTGCGAGGAGAGGCAGCCGTGACAACATGCCGCTGCAGGCCCCCTGGAGTAACTATTCCTTCAACGACGAGGCGGTGAAGACGGCTTACCTGAATTACTGCAAGCGTGTGATCGACTTTTTTCATCCCGATTACTTCGCGATGTCAGTTGAGGCGAACTTGCTGTATTTGTTCAAGCCCGCGATGTGGAACGACTACCTTGGATTGCATGAATACATCTACAGGCAGCTGAAGGCGATTTATCCCGACCTTCCAGTATTCACCACAGTAGCAGGGGGGCCTATGCTGGAAGGCTACCTGAAAGACAATGACCATGTGCAGCAGCGGCTGGCAGCCATGCAGGTGCTTGAATTCTCAGACGACTATGCGCTTTCGTTCTATCCTAATCCTTCGGCGTATGGTGCCGAGGCGCATCCGGTAAATGTTTTTGACGAATTGTTTTCCATCAGCGCGAAGCCGCTTATCGTGGCCGAGACGGGATACACCGGGCAGAAAGTACCGATCACGGCAGGCACGCGCCTGACAGCCTTTCAACCGGATGCGGTTCAACAGCAGAAGTTTGTCGACGACCTGCTTTCGGCCAGCGAAAAATGGAAGGCAGAGTTTGTCATCTGGTTCACTCCGGCAGAGTATAGCCAGGAGGTTGCAACACTTGAGCCGGCTGCGCTGGCCCGCCGTGAGGCAGGCCTTGCAGACGCTAATGGAATTCCACGGACGGCCCTGAATTCCTGGGTCGATTGGTTCAGAAGAAGGGTCGTGGAATAGCGTCGAAAAGACGGTATCGCACGGCGCTATTTTTTTCGGGTGATCATCCTGTTCAGCTGCAGCTCTTCGTAATCCAACTCCTGTTCGAGGCGGCGGATAGTCGATTGATCGAATGTGCCGGTTTTGTGAAAGTTAATCAGAAGCTGGCGCTGGAACTGGTGGATCTCCTTTTTTGCGCTGATCAGCGAGGATCCGTCAGAAACCGGGTAAACTACCCGGTCCGTGCTTTCCCGGCTTCTGATTTCTTTCGAAAGAGTGCGGGTGATTTCCGTGTACGGGCGTTTTACCTGGGATTTTACCTGATCATTGACGACGTCGGATAATTCATGGTCGATGAAACTGATCACATTGGTTGCGAGCAGCAAGCGCAAATCCCGTTCTTCTTCGGTATGACCGTGGGCCTTTACTCTTAGGAGTTTAATCAGAACAGGAAGGGACAGGCCTTGCACGACCAGCGTGACGAAGATGACGCCAAAAGCGAGGAAAAGGATCAGTGATCGCTGCGGAAAAGGCTCTCCGTTGTTCAGCGTGAGCGGGAGTGCCAGTGCCGTTGCAAGGGAAACCACGCCCCGGGTACCTGTCCATCCCACGATGAGGACATTTTTCCAGGTGTCCCCGGTGTCCAGGGAGTGTTTGCTTTTAAAAAAAGAGTATGACGCGCCGAACACCCACAGGAGCCGCACGGCGATGGTTACGCCCGCCACGACTGAGCCGTAGAAGATGAGATCATTCATCTTGTATGCGCCGAGGTCGTTCAGGATTGAAGGAAGTTTCAAGCCGATGAGAATGAAAATGAATCCGTTCAGCAGGAAGATGACTGTGTCCCAGACGGCATTGTTCCGAATCCTGGTTTCGTACGAAAAAATCTCGGAGCTCCGCCACGAAATGATGAGCCCGGTGCTCACCACTGCCAGCACTCCGGACGTATGCCAGTGCTCTGCGGCGACGTAGGCTACAAACGGAGTTAAAAGCGTAAGGGAGGTCCCGATGATGGAATTATTGCGGAGCATTCTGTGCAGGAGAATAAAAATAAATCCGATCGCGACCCCGGCGGCCACGCCCCCGAATACGACAATAAGAAAATCAATTCCTGCCTGCACGAGCATAAAGGAGCCGGTCCCGATCGCCGCGATTGAAAAACGGTAGGCGATGAGCGCGGAAGCATCATTGACGAGGCTTTCACCTTCCAGGATCGTCAGCACTTTTTTGTTCAGGCCCATTCCCTTGATGATGCTGGTTGCTGCCACCGCATCCGGAGGGGAGATGATGGCGCCCAGCACGAACGCAAGTGGCCAGGTAAAACCTGGGATCATATAATAACAGGCGACTGCCACGGCGGTAGTCGTTAAAAAAACCAACGTAATGGCTAACGTTGAGATGGGTCTGATCTCCGATTTGAAATCGTGCCAGGAAGTATGGGAGGCGGCATCGTAGAGTATCGGGGGCAAGAACAGGAGGAAGACCACCTCGGGGTTCAGCTCGACGGATGGCAATCCGGGAATGAACCAAAGACTGAGGCCTACGATCACCAGCAAGACCGCATTCGGTAATTTGATCTTGTCGGCAATAGACTGCAATCCCAGCAGGATGGCGAAGATGATGAGGATCACGCTGAGGTTGGACATTGCGAGGTAAGAATGTACCGAAATTACTCAAATAAGGTTATGCTTTGAATCGAAGAGCCGGTAAAAAAATGCGGGGTAAGAAATGTCAATATTTTGAAGTTTTTCCCGTCTGAACGATAGCAATCCGGCCCACCGGGTTGTCTCATTCGGATGAACGGTCACAAATTCAGCCGGATGCGGTAGCAGGGACGGTAGTGAGGCCGTTTAATGATAGCGGTGGCCCGGAATTTTAGGGGCCTGGTCTACGCTATTCCGGACGCGGTCACTGCTTGAACGACAAACGAAGACGATGAAAAAATTTGCACTTGTTTTGAGCGGGGGTGGTTTTAAGGGAGCCTTTCAGATGGGCGCCTTAAGGCACCTGAGGAAAAACTGGTCCGCTGTCAGTCAGCAGAGTGGTGAAATGAAGTTTGACGTGGTCGCAGGTGTCTCGGTCGGCTCGCTGAACGGAGTCCTTGCGGCATCCCGGGAGTTCGATGCGCTGGAAAGGCTGTGGCTCGAAATCGGACCGAACGTTGGCAAGGTCTACACCTCCGGTTTTATCGACACCACAAGCCAGACGGACAAGCTCAAGTTGAATCTCAATCTCAGGGAAATAAAAAATAAATTCATTCCGAACGTTGACTTGAGGATGAGCCTCTGGAAAGCGCTTGGGTTGCTGATCTCCAGGTCAGAACGCGGGAAGTACATTGACGAATTACTCCAAAGGATCGAGAAGGATTTCGCGGCCAACTTTCAGCACTTCCGGTCGATTGCCGATAACGCACCGCTGCGCGACCGATTGAACGAGCTTGTCAGCCTTGACAAGATCAGGGACTGTATTTTTAAATGCGGTTTTGTTTCGCTGAACGACGGGGTCTATTATTCGTTCAGGAGCCGTGATTTTAAAAGCGACCCTAACTTTCGCAATGCGATACTGGCCTCAACCGCCATGCCGATCGTATGGGAGCCCGTCGAGAAGATCTCGGTTTTTCCCGAAGGGAAAGAGGTCAACATCAGTCAGTCCGTTGACGGAGGCATCCGGAATGTTTCGCCGCTGGCCGATGTGATCGATGAGATCAACAACGACGAGCCTGGCCATGATTACACCATCATCATCATCAACTGCAGTTCCGGCGATATCGATTACGAAGATTATCAGAAGTCCAACATTGCGGGAATAGCCCTGCGCGCCTTGAATGACATTGCTATTGCCGAGATCTTCAACAATGATATCAGCGAGTTTTTGCGTATCAACGATATCCTCGAACAGGTGGGAGTCGTCAACCCGGGAATGCAGGTGTACAACTACAACCCCAGGCTGGGCCGAACCGGTAAAATTCTCAGGCCGTTCAGGGCGATCGTCATCCAGCCTGACGGTGGAGTCCTGGGAGATTCCCTTGTCGCAAATGGTCCATTGAACGAACGACGCATTCTGCACGGAGAGAAGAAGGCGGCGCAGGCTTTGAGAGACCGGGAGCAGCACCAAAGCAGGCCGGTCGTTGCCTGAATCGCGGTCAGCGGGATGCCACGGTCTTCTTCAACCCGCTCAGGTATTCAACGAGGTCAACCAGTTCCTGCTGACTCATCAGGGAGTGCAGGTTGCCGGGCATCATCGAGTTCTCCATCTTTGTTCGGGAGACCACCTGTGATTTGTCAACAGTTTGTTGAGCGGACATATATTGCAAGTCGATCTTATTTTCCGTTTCGGAGACGATTTTTCCCATGGCGGTTGACCCATCTTTCAATTCTATCCGATACCCTTCATAGCCGAAGTTGATACCCTGGTCCGGAAAAAGGATGGAGTTGTAGATCGCTTCCTTGGGAAGCTTGCTGCCGATTTCGCTCAGGTCGGGGCCGAAGTTTGTGCCTTCCCCGTTGACCTGGTGACAATTGCTGCATATATTTTTGAAGATGGTCTGGCCATTCCCGGCATTTCCCTTGGCGTCTGCCAGGACAGAGATGGCTGGAAGGGGCGCGCCTTCCTTGCTTCCGGGAAGCTTGATGTACTTTGCGCCTTCCTCGCGCAGCTCACCGCGCCAGGAAGACTGAAACACGCCGCCGGCGGCCACATGGAGATCTTCCGGGATCTTGTTCTCTTTTGCGAGCTCGAGCAAGCGATCTTCCGCCTGCCACGGACCGGAGAACGATCTTACGGCCAGGGTACGGATTTCCAAATCGCGCGTGCTGTCCATAAAGATACGCTCCATCAGATCCATTGTCTTGGTGTCGTAAATATTGGGCTTGAGTGATTTTACAAGAGCAATCGTCCGCTGTTTGTCGCCGGATTTCAAAACGTTTTCAAAGAGGTCCTGCCGTCCCCAGTTCAGCAATATCCTGGAGGCTTCCCTGCCGGAGGCGCTGTCCGGATACTGAAGGGCTGTTTCCAGCAGGTCCGGGGCTTTGTTTTCCAGCTTGTATTTTGCGACGAGGTCGACAAAATCCAGCTGGCCCTTACTTTTATCCAGCACGCTGTTGAGCTTCGTTCTGACGGCCGGGGTCATTTGAAAGCTCGCGGCGTCGATATGCTTGAGAGCGTAAAGCAGTTTGGCGTCTTTTGAGATGGCGATGAGCGATGCCAGGACTTTTTGCTTGGATGCGTCTCTATGAAAATCAAATGCGCGGAAATACCGCAGCATCTCTTTATCATCCGATGTGGTGATCAGCTGGGCGAGCAGCGGCATGGCTTCCCTGCTCCTGCTGCGCCAGACAATGTCGCGGTTGGCCGACTTGTTCCAGTCCTTGCCTACTTTGCTTCGCCAGGTTTGGAAATACAGGTCCGCATTCGGATCGGCGCTGATGCCCAGGGCTTCCAGGTACCAGCGGTCTTTGCCGTCATACTGGGTGGCGAGCTCGGTCCACATTTGTGCGGCTTCGGAGGTCGAGTTCCCGCGGATCGCCAGGGCAACTTCCCGTCTTACCTGAGGCGAAGGATCATTCTTCAGCCTTGACGCCGCCGCGAGAAGATCGTGATTTAACTGCCGGGCTGTACGCAGCGCGCTAATGCGGATGTTGGGATCCTTGTCCGACAGCGCCTCTGCGAAATAAGCGTCGCGTTTTTCATCCAATCGCGTGAGCAGGAGGAATGCCTGGGCGCGGTGACGCGGATTTTCTCCCTTCCATAATTTAGCGAGTTCCGGCTCCGCGTCATGTCCCATCTTCACCAGGCTCTGATAGCCCTGGTACCGGACGTCCATGTTCGGGTTCAGAAGCGCTTTTACTGCGCCTTCGGGAGTGGTGCGATCAACGGCAGGGATAACATATTCCGTGTCAGGAGGCGCTACCCGGTAGATCCTTCCGCGGTCGAGATCGCCCACCTGGTGGCCTCCCACGCCCGGGTCGTACCAGTCGGCAATAAAGATCGAGCCATCGGGCGCCGCCGTCACATCGCTGGGTCTGAACCACTGATCCTTCGTGGCCTCCAGGAGATTTACAATCTTTGCGCGGTAGCCGGCGCCGTCGTTCTCAACCACATAAGACCTTACCACGTTATGACCGGCCTCGCAATGGATGAGTTGCGAGCGGAAGACCTCGGGAAGCATCGTTCCTTCATACATGAGGATTCCAGTTGGCGAGCCGGAACCGGTCTGCAGGAGGTTGGGAACGACCCCGGGATCATTGAGGTGCCAATGGCGAAGGGGAATTTCCTTTTCCATGTTCGTGCGCCGGGCTCTCCAGCCGGCCCCCGTCATCTCATCGGTAAATCCATAATTGCCCTGTTCCATCACATAATTTATCCGCACACCCTTGTTGCCGTCATCATCGTTGTCTGACTGCCACACGGTGCCGTAAGGATCCACCGCCAGCTCATAGTTATTTCTGAAGTTGTACCCCAGCACCTCGACGTTTGATCCATCCAGGTCACAGCGCAGTGCCATTCCCTGGCGGAAGGGTTTCCCGTCGGTTACAACTTTGCGCCCGTGAATGTCGACTACGGTATCACCCGCCGGCGTGAGCAACGTTTCACCCGCATTTCCCATGTTGAAGTACAGCCTGCCGTCGTGTCCGAAGATAAATGTGTGCATTCCATGGTCGTGTTGTTCGCCCTGGATGCCGGTGAAGAGAAGCTCTTTCTTATCCGGCGTGTCATCGCCGTCTGCGTCGGTGAAAACAAACACGTTCGGGCTACAGGAGACGATAACCTTGTCGCCGATCACGCAGATCCCCAAAGCGGCGTTGACATCGGTGCCCTGATAAAATATTTTGCTTTTATCCGCTTTTCCATCCTGATCGGTGTCTTCCAGTATCATGATGCGGTCGCCTTCTTTCCTCTCAGGATTTTTCGGGTTCAATTTGTTGCGATAGTTATAGGCTTCTGTGACCCAGATCCGTCCCCGCGAATCGATCGCCATGTTCGTCGGATTGCTGAACATGGGCTCTGACGCAAACAAGCCGACGCTAAGTCCGTCGTAAACTTTCAGATCGGCGAGCGAACTTTCCGGCGAATGTTCGTCAGATGGTTTTTTTTCAGTGCAGGAAACCGCCGCCAGCGACAGGCAGGCGAGAATGGCCAGGGTATGTTTATTCATAGAACATGAGATGAACGAGTAAGGTAAAGAATGGAATGCACATAGCCAAAGACAATTCGGCTGGCGGAGAAACGATAATCCCGGCAAAACCCTAAATTCGGAGAATGAAAGATCCGTTATGAAAACAGGAATTGTTTTAGTGTTATGTCTCATCATGTCTGCGGCCGCATTCCGCACGGCAAAGAAAGGGACCGTTGTATCGATCAGGGGCGACGAGTTTTATATAAACGGGAAACCCACATTTCAGGGCCGGTACTGGAAAGGCAACAAGATCCAGGGTCTGTTGATGAACTCAAGGATGGTACAGGGAATTTTTGATGACCTGAATCCTGAAACCCGCGAAAGATTTGTATACCCGGATACGAAAGTATGGGACCCTGACCGCAACACGCGCGAGTTTGTGGAGGCCATGGACGCCTGGCACCGCCACGGACTGAACTGCTTCACTATTAATCTGCAGGGGGGAAGTCCGGTGGGCTATGGAAATCAGAAGAACTGGATCAATTCCGCGTATTATAAAGATGGAACGCTGCGCGCGGATTTTATGGGACGGCTTGAAAAGATACTGAACAAGGCCGACGAATTGGAAATGGTTGTGATCCTCGGCCTCTACTACTTCGGACAGGATCAACACCTCAGCGACGAAGCGGCAATCAGGAACGGCGTGAGGAATGCGGTTGGATGGCTCTTCGACAAAGGATACCGCAACGTGCTGATTGAGATCGACAACGAGTGCAACATCAACCAGTACGATCACGAGATCCTGAAGCCTTCGCGGGTCCACGAGTTGATCGATATGGTGAAGGGCATGAAGAGAAATGGTTACCGGTACCTGGTCAGCACGAGTTACGGAGGCAACACAGTTCCGACGCCGAACGTGGTTCAATCATCGGACTTCATTCTTATCCATGGCAACGGCGTGAACGGCTATGAGGCCATGCAATCGCTCATTGACCATACGCGTAAAGTCGAGGGTTACAGAAAAATGCCCGTGGTGGTCAATGAAGATGACCATTTTGATTTCGAAAGCGACCGAAACAATTTTGTCGGGGCAGTCGAAAAGTATGTATCCTGGGGATATTTCGATTACCGGAAAGATGGTGAGGATTTTTCGTCCGGATACCAGACTGTTCCGGTCGACTGGGGAATCAATTCTGAAAGAAAGAAAGCGTTCTTCCGCAAGGTGAAGGAAATAACCGGCGGAATTGAATGAGGGTTGATGCGCCCGTTTGCCTTTGCGAGGTTCCGCCGGATTAGCGATCATCCCTGCTTTTTCCAGCCAGGTCGGAAAAGACGCTGTTGAAAATAGAGAGAATCAGGCTGAAGAGGAGCGCCCACCAGAATCCGCCGACGGAGAAACCGTCGACCAGGTTATCGACAAAAAGAATAATCGCGGCGTTTATTACCAGCAGAAAGAGACCGAGTGTGAGAATTGTTATGGGAATGGTGAGAATGATGAGGATCGGTTTTACTATCACGTTCACAATGGCCAGGATGAGGGCGACGAGCAGCGCGGTTCCATAGTCACTGACAGAAACGCCCGGCAGTATGTAGGCGGTCAGTACGACGGCCAGGCCATTCAGCAACAGGCGGATCAACCAATTCATAACGCGGCTAAATTGATTATTTTTAGGTTATGGACAAAGCGGAGTACCGGTGTTTTTGCCGTCATTTGTGAGAATCTTGACAAGTTGGTAAAATTTTACCGCGGTCCTTGCAGATTTGCGAAAACTTGGAAAAATTGAGTAGCGCACGACCGGCTGCTGCGGTAACGGACAGGGGATCTCAGAAAATGTATGCGATTGTTGACATAGAGACGACGGGCGGATATGCGGCGAACCATCGCATTACCGAGATCGCCATTTACTATCATGACGGTATCCGGATAACGGACACTTTTCACACGCTTGTGAATCCGGGGCGAAATATTCCCTACTATATCACGGGACTCACGGGCATCACATCCGAAATGGTTTTTGCCGCGCCCACATTCCGCGAGATAGCGGAAGACATTCACAAGAGGCTGGACGGCAAAGTATTCGTCGCCCACAATGCGCACTTCGACTATGCTTTTCTTAAAAAGGAATTAGAGGAAGCCGGAATACAATGGCAATCCAAGAAACTCTGTACGGTCCGGTTGTCGAGGAAGATCATCCCGGGACTCCGTTCGTACAGCCTGGGAAGCCTCGCCGAGAGCCTGGGGATTGAGATTAACAACCGGCATCGCGCGGGAGGCGATGCCGCGGCTACTGTGAAGATCTTTGACCAGCTGTTGCAGCGCGATCGCGAAAACCATATTCTGAAAGCGCTGAAAAAGAATTCCGGAGAAACGATCCTTCCCCCCAACCTTTCAAAGGAAACGTTCGACAACCTTCCGCTCAAATGCGGAGTGTACTATTTTCATGATGCGCGGGGCAACGTGATCTACGTCGGCAAGGCGGTGAACATCAAAAAGAGAATCTCAGGTCATTTCACGGGCGATGCCCGGGAATGGAGCCGGTCGAAGATCCGCAATGAGATCCACCACATAACGTACGAGCTTACGGGTAACGAGTTGATTGCGCTGATCCTTGAATCGCAGGAGATCCGGAAGTTGTGGCCCAAATACAATCAGGCGCAAAAGTATCGCGGCGAGGAATGGGGCATATATGATTATGAAGACCGGAATGGATTTTTGCGTTTCTCTGTCAATTTGGTTACACGAGGGTCGCATCCGCTTATTCGATTCTCTACAAAAGGTGATGCCTGGAATTTTTTATGGCAGAAGGTGAGGGAACATGAACTTTGTCCGAAACTAAGCGGACTGCAGGTTTCCAAGGGTTTGTGTTTCGAATACCAGACGGGTGAATGCAAGGGAGCTTGCATGGGTGTTGAAGCCGCCTGGCAATACAACCGGCGCGTGGAGAACGCCATTCGCTCTTTCCGTGAAAAAGGAAGCAGTGTCGCCATCATCGGGAAAGGACGCCACCAGGATGAGCAGTCTCTGGTACTGGTAGAGGAAGGCAATTATTTTGGCTTCGGATTCTTTGAACGGGATGTTTCTATTTCCGACGTGGAATCCGCCCGGCTGTACGTTCGGAAAAGTATCGAGACACCGACTGTGCAGAACCTGATCAACTCCTATCTGATGAATCCGCGGGGGTCCGAGGTGATCACGTTCGGCTGATCAGCGATTTCTTTTTCGACCTTGCACTCCCGGGTACAGCGTGGGTACCGGATCGCTGGTGAAGACTTCCTTTGTTTCCACATTCATTATTGACAACACGCCTGACCATCCGGCCCCGGTATCCATTAGCCAGACGCCCAGCGACACAATTGGCTTCGGGTAGGGGATTGGTGTATGGCCAATGTACACTTCGTCGAATGTAAAAAGGTTGCCTTCCGCGGGACTGTCGTAATGGTCCAACGCGAGGGATGCGAGGCTCCGATCCCATAAAAGAATTTCCCGGTCCTGTTGGTCCGGAGGTCGAGACGGGTCAAAGCCGGCGTGAACGAACAGCTTGTTGTCATACTGATAATAGAGCAGCGCCTCTGACAGGAACTTAACGTGTTCCGCTGGTATCCCTGATCGATAGGAATCAATCGTTGCCTTTCCGCCCTGCGCATACCACACGGGTTCAATCCTGCCGGAAAGCATCCACTCGAGTGTCCAGGAATCGTGGTTTCCAAGGATGTATGTCAGGTTTTTGATGCGCAACAGCTCATCGATGCATTGCCGTGTCTCTGGCCATCCATCAGACACATCGCCCAGAGATATCAGTCGGTCTTTACCATAGTCGAATTTGGAGCGCTCCAGGCACTGCCGCAAGGCGCGGTACGCTCCGTGAATGTCTCCCAAAACAAATACCCGGCTCATGATACCTTTTGAATTGTTCAACAACGTTCTGTCAAAAAAACTGAACCTATGTTTCGATAATTACACTATTTTTGGCGGATTATTAAAATCAGCATAACATGGATGTGGTAGACGTCGATAAACATCAGCAGCATAAGGAAAAGATCCGGCAGGTGATCTCGGAAGTTGGGAAAGTGGTGGTGGGTCAGGAATACATGGTTCACCGGCTGTTAATCGGTCTGTTTACGAACGGCCATATCTTGCTGGAAGGCGTGCCGGGGCTCGCAAAAACTCTTACGATCAGTACGCTTTCACAGGTACTTCACCTGGAATTTCAACGCATCCAGTTCACCCCTGACCTGCTGCCGGCCGACCTGGTGGGAACGATGATCTACAATCAGAAGGAGGGAAAGTTTGAAGTGAAGAAAGGTCCGATCTTTGCGAACATCATCCTGGCGGATGAGATCAACCGGTCGCCTGCAAAAGTCCAGTCTGCGTTGCTGGAAGCGATGCAGGAGAAGACCGTCACCATAGGTGAAACCACTTTCAAGCTTGATCCTCCTTTCCTGGTAATGGCGACTCAGAATCCCGTCGACCAGGAGGGAACCTACCCGCTTCCCGAAGCGCAGGTCGACCGGTTCATGATGAAGGTGTTCGTCAACTACCCGTCAAAAGATCAGGAGATGGAGATCATGCGGCGCATCTCCAACATGAAGTTTAATTTTTCCGTGAACACCATTCTCACGAAAGATGACATCTTCGGCATCCGCGAGCAGGTTAACAAAGTAAAGATATCGGAGTCGCTCGAGCGGTATATCATCGAACTGGTTTATGCTACCCGACGGCCACTGGAATACAAACTGAACGAGCAGGCACAATACATTCAGTTCGGCGCATCCCCCAGGGCCAGCATCAACCTTAACCTGGCGTCGAAAGCGCTGGCTTATATGGAAGGACGCGACTTTGTTTTACCTGAAGACATCAAGGAGGTAGCGCTGGATGTGATGAACCACCGGATCCTGCTGAACTACGAGGCAGAAGCCGATAACGTCAGGACGTCAGACATCATCAAGGCGCTGCTTCTGAAAGTGCCCATCAACAAGGGATAACGCCCTCAAAGAAGGTCAATGGACCTGCTTCTGTTTCACGAGGTTCATTTCCACCACTTTTTTGATTTGCCCCGTTGCGGTGGCTACTGAATCCTGCGCTTTCATATTTGCGTCAAGCTTTCTGGTGAGATCCGCGAGCTCCTGCTTGTTTTCCTCAAGCGATTTCTCCAGCAACGCTTTTTCACGAGCGTTATTTTCCATCCTGGTGCGGAGGTCTTTATTCTGATTAATCAATCGCGACTGCTGCTTTTCGACAGCCTGAAGGGCGCGCATGGATTCGTCGATCTGCGCCTGGATCTTTTCGCGCTGAAACGCGACGCCAAAATCATGGACAAACTTTTCAAGCTCGGCCTCCGGGACGAATGGCCCCTGTTCGCCGGAGGGCACCCCGATCCATACAGACGTGGTATTGGCCGCGGCGCGGACGGTGGCGAAGAGGGTATGTGTGTACTTCTTTCCTGCGATCACCGGTTCGTCCATGGCAATGTAGTCGCCCGATTGTTGTGTTTTGCCCAGCGCTTTTAAATACTTTGTAAGCGAGTTTTTTACTTCGTCGGGGGAAGCGGTGAGCGACACCACGTAGCCGGTGGTGTTTTTTCCATCAATCCGGGAGGTTGCCTTTTTCACTTCGACTGGCTGAGCCTGGAGCGCGAGGGGCAGGAACGCCAGACAGGAACAGAGAATTTTCACAAGCATGGAATATCAGGATGTTTTCACACGCAAACGTAAATAAAAATTGCCGTCCGGCGCTTCAAGCGGAATGATAAAAAATATACTGATCACGGGTGGAAGTGGCATGATCGGAACGAGGCTGACTACTCTGCTGCAAGCGAAGGGATACCATGTTTCACATCTTGGAAGGGCGCGAAAGAACGGCGCCGTGAAGACTTTTATCTGGAACCCGTCGAAACATGAAATTGATACGGAGGCCCTAAAAGAAGCGGATGCCATTATTAACCTCGCGGGCGCAGGCATCGCGGACCG
>DASVOT010000091.1:0-5256 GCA_036383235.1 Chryseosolibacter sp. | reverse complement strand
TATCCCCGGACGGGTGTGAAGTATTGGAACTGCTGTGTTCCGTTATGCCGGATCACGACTTTGGTACCGAGCCCGTCCCTGTTTCCGGTGGGGCCATCGAAAAAAATCCTCAGATAATTCGAGGTGGAATCTTTTTTCAGCTGCCGGGCCTGGCACTCCATGAGCGAAGCCTCCCCGTCAATGTTGTTGATGACAAGGTCGAGGTCTCCGTCGTTATCTAGGTCCGCGTAAGCTGCTCCATTCGAATAAGTAGGGTCTGTCATTCCCCACTCTTTCGACACGTCGAGGAAGGTCAGGTCGCCCTTGTTGCGATAGATATAGTTCGGAATTTTGATTCCGGGAAGCGAATTCAATACCGCCTGCCTTTCCTTTCTGCTTTTTTCATCTAATCCCATTGATTCGGCACGCTCGCCATACACAATGAAATCAAGGTTTGTGACGTCTTTACCGTAGCCGTTGGTAATAAACAGGTCCTTGTAACCGTCATTGTCGTAATCGGCGAAGAGGGCGGCCCAGCTCCATTCCGTTGCTTCCACTCCCGCCAGCTGCCCGATTTCGCTGAAGGTGCCGTTCCCGTTGTTCAGCTGAAGTGTGTTTCGGATGTACTGGGGCTCGTATCCGAGCCGGATTCCATTCTGAAATTCATCGTAGGTGTTTCCCCTCGGTGTGAGCTTCCAGCGCTTGTTGTCCTCGGGAAGCATGTCTAACACGAAAATATCGACCTTGCCATCGTTGTTATAGTCCGCAAGGTCAGTACCCATGCCGTTGAAAGTCTGATGCTTGAGATACTGGCCGATGCGGTTGCTGAAGGTGCCGTCGTGGTTGTTGATATACAGCAGGTCGTTGGTGATGAAGTCGTTGGAGACATAGACATCCGGCCAGCCATCCTCGTTGATGTCGGCGATCTCGACGCCCAGCCCAAAACCCTCGATGGTTATCCCCGCCTCTTTCGAGACATCCGTAAACGTCTGGTCGCCGTTGTTCCGGAACAGCCTGTCGGTGGAGTATGCCTCGCCATGAATTTGTTTTGGTCTGGAAGTGTTCCGGTGGTAGCTGACGAAGGAATTTCGAAGCAGGTACAGGTCCAGGTCGCCATCGCGGTCGTAGTCGAAGAAGGTGCTCTGGATTGCATATCCGGAGTCGTCGAGCCCGTATTTCCTGGCTGATTCGGTAAACGTGCCGTCTCCATTATTGATAAACAAAACGTTTATCCGGTCTTTCTCGGGAGTGTTCCTGTTGCCGCCCATGCATACATAGAGGTCCCGGAAGCCGTCCTGGTTGATATCAACCATCGAGACGCCGTTTGCCCATTTACTGGTGCCGACACCGGCCTTCTCCGTAACGTCTTCGAACCTCAGGTTGCCTTTGTTCAGATATAATCTGCTGGACACCATGTTGCCTGTAAAGTAGATATCCTGCAGCCCGTCGTTATTTATGTCACCCACTGCCACACCGCCCCCGTTATACATGTATTCGAAATCCAGGACCGATAAGGTATCGCTGTAAGTGAAGGTGTTGGAAAACGTGATGCCGGTTTTCTCCGAAGGAAGCGCCTGAAATAGTTTCTCAGGTTTGTCCGCGCACCGAAACATCACCGTCGCTAAAAGAACTAGCAGGAGAAAATTGCCGGATCGGGATGTCGCCTTTCTTTTCGCTGCCATGATTTGGTTCAATCGGGTGAATTTTAAACTCGGTCTGTGTGTTGCATCGGTTCTTTCATCAACGCCCTTTCAAAATATTTTATAGCCGACAATGAACGAGACTCTGTTGTAATCGGATAACCAATTCGAATTATTAGGAAAAAGATATCGGTTGGCGTAAAATCTGAACGACGAGCTGAATTTTTTGTAGTCAAACCCTATTCCGCCTGCAATCCCGATACCAGCGTTAAGGCTTTTCACATAGGGGTCGTTTTCAAATCGAAGATATGAATTGTATGCGAAATCCGTGACTGCGAAAACATCAGCAAAAATCCTTCCGCGAGGTCTGAGGAACATATAATATCTTACGCCGACCGGCGTTTCGATCGCTTGATACTTAACTTCCGCGTCGCCCGTGACGACCGAATAAGTCTTCTTAACGCATGAAAAGCCCTGGTAGGAAGCCTCCGCTATGATGGCCCACTTGCCCTTATTGAAGGGAAGAACGAACTCTCCCTGAAGACCGCCTCGGAAGCTTAACGAAGCATCGAACGTCTGGACTCCATAGGCGCTGTTTCGGAAATTCCAGACCGTCAATGTAGTATAGTCTAAACCCGGAATGATTCGCAAATTGAATGTACTGCCCGCCTGTTCTGATTTGTACGCGACGGGGATGGTTCCTTTGCACTCATTATAGTCCTTAAAATATTTGACCAATGAACTCCTGTTGTAAGGAAGGCTAAACACAGCCTTCCTGGCCTCATCATCACAATTCACTGCCGCCCATAATTGTTGACGAAAGTCGTTGTTAGTCGCGATGCCATCCCCCTTCAAATATTTCCTGTGGATAAGTTGCTCGACGCCTGAATCCCCTGTTTTGTAAAAAAACCGGACTTCAAGCTCTTCTTCCTGGTAGGAATAGAGAGAGGCATGGCCCTCGATCATCACTTTGAGAAACAGTTGTTTGTTCTCCCATTCCGGATCACGGCTGGACGTCAGTCTGTCAATACTGTTTTGCGAGCGGTCAATACGGACAGCTTCACGAACGTATTTGATAGAAGTTCCGATCGCGAATTCTTTGACGGCAGAAATGTCAGCCAATTTTCGTTCGTTCCCAGGCGGTATTATGTATTCAAATTGCGCCGGGCTATTTTTCCAATCCCTGTTTTTGATCAGACAGTCAATCCTGTTACCGTCATTATCAATAAAATACCCTTTTTCAAAATCGATCTGGGCAAATGCGTCCAGGCAGGCCGCTGTTAATGTGAAAATGACAAATATGTCTTTCATGTTACGAGGAGAGGACAACTGTTTCACTTTCTCAGGAGGTATGTCTTTACCGGCTCACCTGTTTCTGCGCCAAGTAAAAAGACATTCTTTCCGGCTGTTGTAAAAATGAATTCGCGGACGTCCCCCTGAAAGTCTAAACCACTTTCGTCCTGGGTAAGATATCGGAATCCCCCTTTTCCATCGTTGAGAAAAACCAGTCCCCGGTTGGCGTCCGCCTTACCGATCCTGACACGCATATGCGTATCGTTGCCGCCCATGACCATGTCTTGATCGCCGTCGCCGTCTACGTCGAAAGCCGTGATCGCATAAACGGGTGCGAACTGCGCCTGTACTGGCAAGGCCTTCATTTCAAAGTGATCGCCTTTATTCTCCAGGTAAAGCGTTCGCAACTCATCCGCCTCCAGTTCTTGTGCGTCCTTCAACTCCTCAGGTTTGAAAATATCGTCCAGCGTTGCGTTGGCGTAGGTGGTGTACTCCGGGAAACGTTGCTTTAACATGCTCACCTGCCCAAGGGCCTCATCGCGACTCGCATACGGGTATGATGTGCCGTTAATGTAATAACAAAAGAACGGATCGATGGCGCCGTCGTGATCGAAGTCTTTGTACACCATTGTCGCCGGTTCTTTCGTGCTCACTTTGAACTGCGTATTCAGGCCATAGTTTCCGGCGATCAGATCCTGGTCGCCGTCCTGGTCAAAGTCCTCGGCCAGGATGCAGTTCCACCAACCGTGAGTGGCGTGTCCAAATCGCTTTTCGCTGTCATCCTTAAGCTTACCGTTCTCATTAATGAAGAATTTGAGCGGCATCCACTCCCCGGCTACGATGAGATCTGACATTTTATCGTTGTTCAGATCGACGGCAATCGCATCGCAAACCATGCCGCTGTTTTGAAGAGCCGGCGCAATGGTCTTGATGTCTTCCGCGAATTTTCCATGTCCGTCATTGATGAGAAACATGCTGGCGGGACCAATGGGATATTGCCCCGGCACGAAGCGTGAGCCTACAAACAGGTCCGCGTCGCCATCGGCGTCAACATCCATGGGGGTTACACAGGATCCGGCAAATGTCTCCTGCGGAAGTGCGCCGAGGGCTTTCCTGAAATTTGCCTTGCCATCATTGAGATAAAGGCGATCCTGCAGGGATGGGCTATTTTGATTAAACAAATATCCACCGCTGACGACATAAAGATCCAGGTCGCCGTCGCCATCGGCGTCAAAGAAGACCGCGTCTTCATCCTGGCATTCCCTGTCTTCCTCAAAAGACTTGTTGCCGGCTGGGTTGAACTTCCCATTCTTATTCTGCAGGAAGAGCGCTCCGGGTTGATGTTTGGCCCCGCAGAAATACAGGTCTTCCAATCCGTCGCCGTTCACATCGCCTTTTGCCACATGGGGGCCTGAGTATGAAAATATTTTTGGAAGCAGAAGTTGCCTCTTGAAGTCCACCGTATCCACGGCATCATGCTTCCAGGTCACGAGTGAAGCTTCCTGAAAAAGCGTCGGTCCGTGTGGTCCGCGGAATTGAGTGCCGGTAGCCTCGTCGTAACGCGGCGCAAGGCGTTCACTCACAGAAACGTTGGTGAGGATCTGCGTCTTGTTGTCGGGCCAGACGATGCGTATTGAATCAACGCGGGCTTGCCCGCCGGTTCCGAAGATCAAGGGCGAATACATGCAAGACTGAAACCCGCGGACGGGAGAAAATTCCTGGTACTGCTCTTTTCCCCCGCAAAAGACGTAGACCTTCGTGCCGACTACATTCTTCCCGCCGTTTGATTTCCTCAGGTCGACGGTAAGGAAGGAATTTTTTTGCTTGTCTGCCGCGCCATTGCGATACAGCACCGCCTTTTCATTCATCGCGTTGATGACAAGGTCGGGGTCTCCGTCGTTGTCGAGGTCACTGTACGCGGCTCCGTTGGATTTGAAAGTTCTGTTGATGCCCCAAGGTTCTGTCTGATTTGTAAAAGTAAGATCGCCGCTGTTGCGGAAAAGAAAATTTCCGACCTGGATCGAGGGCATTTGATTGATGATCTGCTGATAGTCGAGGCCCGCTCCGGTCTGCCGAGATTTGATCTTTTCATCCATGGTGAATTTCAGGAACTGCATGTTGGTGTAGTCCTTCTCGTAGCCATTGGTGACAAAAAGATCCTTCCATCCGTCGCCGTCGAAGTCGGCAAACAGCGCTGCCCAGCTCCAGTCTGTGTTCGAGATTCCCATGAGCTGGCCCACTTCGGAGAATGTACCGTTGCCGTTGTTCAGCTGAAGCATGTTGCGCATCGACTGATGGTGGAATCCCGAATTCACCAGGATCCGGTACTTGTCGTAATTATCGT
>DASVOT010000090.1:0-6386 GCA_036383235.1 Chryseosolibacter sp. | reverse complement strand
GGATCTCTTCCTTCGGCAGCTCGCGTCGCTGTAAAAATCTGCGCATTTCCTGCACCGTTCCGCCGCTGAAAAATCCGATCACCGTTTCAGAAGGATCGGTAACCCCGCGGATATTCCCCATGACCTCGGAAGGGAGGGGATCGAACAATCCGCCCAGGTGCTCGGTGCTTTTTTCAAGCTTCGACCAGTACTCATAGGCTTCCTGCGTGAGGGCCTGCTGGCGCACGCGCAGGCTGTATTCAACCGAGAGCTTCATCGAGCCTTTTGGAATAAAGCTGACTGGAAAATTCCGGATCACGGATTCTTTCAATTGTTTGGTGCTGCCGACAAGGATATCGCTCAAGGGATCCGTTCGCCAGCAGGTGTGAACGGAGAGCTGATACGGGCGGTATACGATGACATCGCCCTCGAACATATAGACAGAATTGTAAGTTGAATAATACTGGTATGTTTCCTCGCATTGCCAGCGGAAATACTGTGCCTGGTTAGACGGGTCGTGTGTGTTTACAAGAAACTGAACGCCATCCTGTGTAACGGCATAGCCAATGGAGTCGATGGGAGGGCTTTCCAATGCCGTTATAAAATCAGACTCATACTTGCGTTGATCCGCCGTGGTGACGGTGAGGCGATAGCGCGTGCCGGTGTTGGCTTCGTAGACCGGCCCGGTATACACGCCGCCGCCCGCGCTGGCGATGGAATAGAAGTTGCCCTTGTCATCCTCGATCCAGACCTCGGCGTCCGATACCACCGGTGCGGGCGCAGTGCTTTCAACCGGTAGCGTTCGCGTTAGCCTGACGATGGCCTCCGACTGCGAGATGTTGAGAAAGCCGTCCACGACGAGGAAATTGACATCCCTGTCGCTAACAGGAGGGTCGTAAGGTTCGACGCAGCGGGCCAGCAGGAATGCGAACAGCGCCAGGACAATATTTATTCTCAGGAATTTCATCGCTAAAACCGGAAATTATAGGTGAGAGTCGGGATGGCCCTTGCAAAGATCGAAAGCTTGTGACCGGTAATGATGCCGTCCTGGCTTTCAAAATAGACCGAATACGCATTCGAACGCCCAAAAAGATTATATACAGCGAAGGTCCAGGAACTGTGCGCGAGCTTCCTGATCTTGTGATTGCCTTCCACGTTGATGGAAATATCGGTGCGGAAATAATCAGGTATCCTGTATTGATTGCGCTCCGAATAGAAGATCCTTGGAGTGCCGTCGATGACGTACCTTGCGATGGGTAAGGTGATGGGGCGCCCGGTACTGTAAATCAGGTTAAGGGAAAAATTGAACCGGCGGCTGAACTTGTAATTCCCGATGAAGTTGACGGCGTGTGGCTTGTCATAATTACTCGGATACCAGCTGCCGTGATTAACCACTTCATCGGCGAAGGTTCCTTTTGTCTGGATAAACGACCGCGAGTAGGCGTAGCTTATCCAGCCGTTCAGTTTTCCCGAGAGCTTCTTCACCATTAGTTCCACACCGTAGGCTTCTCCCCGGGCTTCCGTCAATTCCGTTTCCAGGTGGTGGTTTTGAAGCAATTCCGCGCCGTTTTTATAATCCGTCATGGCTTCGGTCTTCTTGTAGTAGGTTTCCACGGAAGTCTCGATCGTGTTGCCTTTTAAGAACTGGTAGAATCCCAGCGAATACTGGTCGCCGACCTGCGGTTTGATATGCTGATCGCTCAGTTTCCAGATATCCGTCGGGTTGATGGTCGCGGTGTTCGACAGCATCTGGATGTATTGACGCATGCGGTTATAGCTCAGTTTAACGGAAGCCGTTTTGGAGACCATGTAGCGGAGGCTGACGCGCGGCTCCGGACCATGATAGGATGATATCGGCTGATGCGACGTATACCGGACGGTATCGATCATGTTCGTTAACCGCCGGGGAAGGCCGGGCGCATATACGTACACGTCGCGCGGCGCCAGGTATTGATAAAGGGAATAACGAAGCCCCACGTAAATAGAAAGGTCCGGGGTCGCATCAAAGTTTTCGCTGACATAGGCTGCGCTTTCCAGTGCCTGCTCTTTTTGCAGGATGTCGGGCGCAACGGAAGACTCGTTTCCCACGGGTAGGTATTCGCCCGGCCACACAGTGTAGCGAATGGTGTTCAGGCCGGCGTTGATGGTGTGCCTGGAATTAGGAAAGTAGCTGACCTCCGCCTTGGCGTTAAGCTGGCGGATCTCGAAATCCATATGAAACGCATTCACGGGGTTTTCGTCGCTTTCCACCGCATACCGGTAATCGCTGAAGCCCGCGGTGAGGACGCCGTACAGCTTGTTGGTAAAGAGGTGCTTCCACTTAAAGGATCCGTTTTGGTCCTGGTACGCGTACGTCGTGTCGCCGTTCAGGCGGAAATTGTCGTTGCTGGCGTAGCCCGACAGGTAGAGCGTGTTGTTTTCATTGACCTGATGCGTGATGTTTGCGGTAAGGTCATAGAACGAAGCGGAACTTCTCTGGAGCTCTTTGGACTCGAGCTGGCGCAACAACCAGCCCGAATACGTTGACCTTACGCCTACGATAAAAGAGGTTTTGTCTTTGATCACAGGTCCTTCTATCGTTAACCGTCCCGTGATCGGGCTGATGCCTCCCGACCCTGAAAACTTTTTGGTGTTGCCTTCGCGAGTATGTACGTCCAGCACGGAGGAAAGACGCCCTCCGAATTCCGCCTGGATTGCACTTTTGTACAACTCGACATTTTTGAGCACATCCGGATTGAAGGTGGAAAAAAAACCAAAAAGGTGGGAAGGGTTGTAGACCACCGCATCGTTGAAGAGCAAAAGATTCTGGTTGGCAGCCCCACCCCGCACGTTGAGACCTACCGTACCTTCGCCAACACTTTGTACCCCGGGCAGAGTGAGGACGACTTTCATGATGTCGGTTTCTCCCAGCGCCAGCGGGATCTGCTTCATGGTCTTGATATCGAGTTTTTCCGTGCCCATTTGAAGACCCGTAACATGTGCATCCGCGTCTGCCTCCACCACCACCTCCTTGAGTGGCTTGATCTCTTCCTCCAGCTCGATATCGAGTCTTCCGTTAGAATAGAGAATGATCTGACGGCTGGTCGCCTTCATGCCCACGCTTTGAATCTTTAATTCATGACGTCCTTTGGGAAGCGTAAGCGCGTAATAGCCGAATTGGTCCGTTGTGACGCCCACCAAAGGGTTTTGAACAAAGACCGAGGCGCCGATGAGTGGCTCGCCGGTATTGACGTCGCGGATGTTTCCTGCCAGAGTGGCCACGCCTTCCGCGTCGCCGGTATTACGACCGATAAAATTCACTTTAGTCTCAGCCAGCTTCAGGGCCTTTTCTTTTTTTTCATATTCGGAGAAATCGAAGGCGGCGTTGGTTCGCCTCGCGGTGCTGTCACCGAAGAATCCCGGAGGAAGCCCGGCAAGGACCTGGCGCTCGCGCGTGATGAAGATCCGGTTATTGCGGTCGACAGTGAAATACAACACGGTATTCTGAAATACCTGTTCGAGGACATTGCTTACGGTCTTTTGCCCGACGGCCAGGGTGACCCGGAGGGTATCCGTCCATTTCTTGTCATAATAGAAGCGGTAAGGAGTCTGGGATTCGATGGCATCGACCAGTTGATCGAAGGAAGCGCCGTTGAACGTGCCTGTGATCCTGGGTGTTCGCTGCCCGTACACCGAAGTGGCGAGAAAAATAAGGCAAAACAGCGGGGTCACATAGCGGTGCTTCATGATCTTTTGTCATCTGAGGGCGTCGTAATATTCAGCCAGACTCTTTAAGACTGCTTCGCGGTTGTCCTTGAAGCGCAAACGGTTTTGACGGAGGGATTTCTTCAACTGCTGTTTTTTATTTTCCAGGAGTTTAAGAACGGAGGCCTTCGTTTTGACGGGGTGGAAAACGCCATCTTTAAAAATAAAGTACCTGTTTTTCTCATCGAAAGTTCGCTCAATGACCGTGTTCACAATCTCGTCGTGAATGAGCTTTTGTCTTTTAACTATTACCTTTGTGTTCCCGCCATAGAGAATTTCGTAAAATCCGGATGCCGGCAGGGAATTACCCACTGATTCGTTGCGAATATTTTCAAAATAATGTCCGGCGATGCTGAAGTGGTGCACCTTGTCCTCGACCAGTTGCAGCGATTGACCGTTGGAATAATGTTCGGTAATGAGCTGGCCGTTGCTCAGGTCCAGCATTAACGGCACCTGCCTGAAAAGCTCGCCGTCGTAATACACATCGCCTTCCAGCCAGTCGACTGAAAGGAAATAGGGATGCTGTTCGAACGTTTGCTGCGGCGGGGAATATTTGCTTCCATTGTAGAGCCTGGCCTGAGCGCCGATACCATCCCGGTACAGTTGCAGGGTGTGTTTGATCGCCGCGCTGGTGAATGCAGTATCTTGTCCTGATTGCGGGAAAGCGGATATGAACACCGCCAGAGGGAGAGCAGTGAGCAGAAGTTTCAGGAGCATTAAGATACGGGTAGAATCACTTACGAAAAATAAACGTTTATGCTTATAAACCTGCTACCGCCCGGATAATCTTTTTGCTGATCCGGTCGAAAAAAAAGCCCGGAATATACCGGGCTCACTGTGTTTTCCGCCGTATTATTTCGCGTAGGCGACGCTGCGCATCTCCCGGATGACGGTAACTTTTATCTGCCCGGGATACTGCATATCGCGTTCGATCTTTTGAGAGATGTCGAAGCTGAGTTGGTTGGCGCGTTCGTCCGTCGCTTTTTCCGCATCGACGATCACTCTTAATTCGCGCCCTGCCTGGATGGCATAGCATTTCTCCACGCCGTCAAAGCTTAATCCTACGTCTTCGAGCTCCTTGAGGCGTTTGATGTATTGTTCCATTACCTCGCGCCGGGCGCCGGGTCTGGCGCCGCTGATGGCGTCGCATGACTGTACGATGGGGGAGATGATGTTGTTCATTTCAATCTCGTCGTGGTGAGCCCCGATGGCGTTGCATATGGCGGGATGCTCCTTGTATTTCTGGGCGAGTTCCATGCCAACAATAGCATGCGGTTTTTCAAGTTCTTCGGTGGAGACTTTTCCGATGTCGTGAAGAAGGCCGGCGCGTTTGGCCTGCTTGACGTTCAGGCCGAGCTCGGCGGCCATGATGGCGCACAGGTTTGCGACTTCTCTGGAGTGCTGCAGGAGATTCTGCCCATAAGAGGAGCGGAACCTCATCCGGCCTACCATTTTCACCAGCTCCGGATGCAGGCCGTGGATGCCCAGGTCAATGATGGTGCGCTCGCCGATCTCGATGATCTCGTCTTCAATGTTTTTCGTGGTTTTGCCGACAATCTCCTCGATCCTGGCCGGGTGAATGCGGCCGTCCTGCACGAGCCGGTGGAGCGAGAGCCTGGCAATTTCCCGGCGGACGGGATCAAATCCTGAAATGATGATGGCTTCCGGGGTATCGTCGACGATGATTTCAACACCGGTGGCCGCTTCGAGGGCGCGGATGTTGCGTCCTTCGCGACCGATGATCTTGCCTTTGATGTCGTCGCTTTCAATGTTGAATACCGACACGCAGTTCTCAATGGCGTGCTCGGTGGCCGTGCGCTGAATGGTTTGCACCACGATCTTCTTTGCCTCCTTGGTAGCCGCCAGCTTCGCCTGCTCCATGATGTCCTTGATATAGCTGGAGGCCTTTGTCTGCGCTTCGTCTTTGAGGGAGGCGACCAGTTGTTCGCGCGCCTCTTCCGCTGTGAGCTTGGAGAGGCTCTCCAGCATCTGGATCTTTTGCTGATTGAACTTGTCAAGCTCTTCTTTTCTTTTCTTGACGTGTTCAAGCTGAGCGGCCAGGTCGGTGCGCAGGTCGTCGAGCTCGCCTTCCTTGCGTTTCAGGCTTTCAATTTCCTTGCTGAGGGTTTGTTCTCGTTGCCTGATCTTCTGCTCGTTGGTGATGATCTGGCCTTTTTTGCGGTTTGCTTCTTCTTCAAACTCGCTCCGCATTTTCAGGATCTTTTCCTTGGCTTCCAGGATCTTGTCCTTTTTAAGGTTTTCAGCGGCAATCTCCGCTTCCTTCAGGATCAATCTTGATTTTTCCTCCGTTTCCTCAATCATCTTTGAGGATCGCCGCCTGCCAATCAGGGAGCCGAACAGGAGGCTGAGAATAACCGTGGCTGCGGCGCTCACGATTATTATGATCATCGTCGTTGACATAGTTAATAGATAGGTTTATGAAAAACCCCGGTGTGCCGCTTTGGCTAGGAAGAAAAGGAGGAAGTCAAAGTATAGATTGCGAGACGAGGTGGTTCAGCTGCTTTACTTTCTCAAACACGGTCTGGTCGATGACCTGATGTGTTTCTTCAGCTGCCATTTTATCCACCAAACAGTCGAAAGCCACCATAGCGATAAGATCCTGTTTATCATCAATCCCAAATTGCTCCCGGTAAGATTTCAGT
>DASVOT010000089.1:0-7611 GCA_036383235.1 Chryseosolibacter sp. | reverse complement strand
GACCACCGAGGAAATAGAAGCGACGATGAAATTGACCAGCCCGCTGGATGATTTCGTTCTTCCGGAGCTGGAGCAGAAGGGGAAATAAATTATTTCCGACCGGCTTTGGACCCGCCACACTCCCGATGCGAGCACTATGGCGACCGTTGCGCCACGCGGTTTCGTTGAAATCGAATTCGTATCCATAAGCTGTTTTCTTCACCTCCGCTTTCACAAATCGTCTGCGTGCCCAAGCTGTCTGCACGCCCCCAGCTGAGCACACGGACCGGCCGGGTGCATCGCCGAACCTGATTACAACGCCGGGCAGGGACAGCAGACTCCCGCTTGCTGGTCGAACAGCATGACCGAGGCGAAAATTGCGCCAGCCGCAACGCCAGGGATGAAGGGGCCGGGGACTTTTCGCAAAAAATTTTCGTTATCCTTTTTCACCAGTCCTGTTGCAGAAAAAAATTAGGTGGCGCCGGCAAATTGAAGAAAGGATGAAGGGGAAGAAGAAAAAAATCAAATTGTCGTTTAGCGGAGACACGAAACGCGAGGACCTGCTTATCGGCAGCCATGGAAATACAGACATCCGGGTAACAGGCAATTTTCAGTTGTCGGGTATTGTCTATTGCCCGAAGTATACGGTCACCCTGCACATCAAAGGAGACGGCAAGATTGCGCTACGCGGCAAATGCTACCGCATTGTCATTCAGAGAATGCTCGGTGATTGCATGCTGGATCTCAGCGAAGTGACGTACAAGGAACTCAATTGTGAATCACTGGGCGGGAAAGCCGTCGTGATCGCCGGCAATACACGGGCGATAACGCCGGCCTTCTTGTCGGATGATGCAGTTCTGCATGTAAACGAGCATCAGCTTATTTTTAACCACGTCAGGTCCGGGAATTCAAAGATTGTCACGATGACCGGCGCGGAGCTGGAACTGGGGTGAACAGTCGAGAATACCGGAAAAACTTCACAGAAACCACGTCGATTGCCCTTTTTATTTACAGACTTTTTACCTGGTCAGGCTCCGCCTTGCGCCAGCTTTTTTTGCCGGGTTTGCTGATAGATCAACAGCGCGACAGACGCAACGGCGATCGACAGCCCCAGTATCTTTGCCAGCTTCGCCATTCTTTCGGTGGCCGGCGGCAGATACAGCACGCCCTGCTCGTTGGTAACTGCCGGCTCGTTAATATACCTTCCTTCCTCAGGCAGAGCCATCGTTTTGAAATGGGTAGAGAGATGTTGAAGCGCGCCTTTTAGTTCTTCACCTCGCATGGATTTGCCGTGGCCGGTTGCCGCCACGTCGGGGTCAAGCGCGGCCAGTTTTATTACCGATAATTCGGCGGAGGCCCAGTTGCAGGTAAAATATTTTGGTGGGCCGGAAAGGTGTTTCATCCCGCTCAACGCGTACATAGCGGATTCTGCTTTCGTGGTGACAAACGCGTCCCCTGCGATGAGCACCCGGTCGCTTTCCCGGAACAGGCTGATGTGACCCGGGGAGTGACCGGGCGTATGAATGTACTTCCAGTCCTTCAGACCGGGGATGGTATTATCTGCTGGCAGGGGATGAATATAATCTCTGACATTGACAGGACCGCGCGGATACATCCAGGACATCGCCGACATGAGGCCACCTCCAACGGTAGGGTCAGGCGGCGGATAACTCCCCTGTCCGGTGAGATACGGCATTTCAAGGGGATGGGCATACACCGGCACATTCCACTCGGCGGCGAGCGCGGTCAGCGCGCCGACGTGATCGAAGTGTCCGTGTGTAAGAATGATGGCAGTAGGAGTACTGCCTTCTCCAAACAGTTCATTCGCCATGCTGCGTATATTGCGCGCAGACCATTTAAGTCCTGTGTCGACCAGGGCCCACGATCCGGTGGTTTGATCCTGGATCATGTAGTAATTGACGAATAATTCTTTTCTTCCCCATACGCCCGGGGCAACAGTAAAAAAATGAGAGGTGTAGGTTTCAAGCGCTTCCAAGTTCATAGTCAGGGCATTTTAGGTCATTGTTTCGTTTGCGAGTAACAAAAGCATGCCCGGCACAGATGAAATTCACGAGTGCGGCGACCCTTTCGATTTCGCCGACCAGCCGTTCAGGCAGACGCGAATCCGCGGAGCCCAAAGTGAACAAAGCGCTATTTTACAAGGGAAAGCGTGGTGATCACGGGCAGATGATCGGAGGGATAATATTCTCCATCGTTGTCCTGGATAACCTGATACTGATCCGAGGTCCAGTCAGGCGTGAAATAGATGTAGTCAATTCCCGTGCACGGCCTGGCACCAACTGCAAAACCGCAAGCCGTGGCGGGCGCGCCGGCAGGAGCGGCATCAATGAGCCGGATGGAGGAAGGGTCCATCATGACTTGATAGGGAGGCGCCTCGCGGGTAAAATTAAAGTCGCCGGTGATGATAAGGGGATAGTTCTTGCCGAGGGCCGCGGCTCTTTCTTTCAGCAGCTGGGCGCTGTTCTTTCTTGACACTTTGCCGATGTGATCGAAGTGGGTATTGAGCATCACAAAAATCTTCTTCGTCTTTTTATCACGCAGTCGTCCCCAGGTCACCACGCGCGTAATGGCTGCGTCCCAGTCTTTGCTGCCGGGCACCTCCGGCGTACGGGAAAGCCAGAACGTATTTTGCTCCAGCACCTTGAAGCGATCTCTGCGAATGAAGATCGCGGAGTATTCCCCCTTCTGTTTTCCATCGTCACGGCCCACGCCGAAGTATACATAGTTCTTCAACGCGCCGGAGATGTCCTCCAGCTGATTGTGAAGCGCTTCCTGCACTCCGAAAATGTCAGGGTCGTATTTCTTCAGCAGCGCGAATACGTTGCTCTTTCGCTTGTCCCATTGATTAGGTCCGTCATTCGGGTTATCATAGCGGATGTTATAGGTCATGACTTTCAAAGGCTGACCCTGAAGGGCAAGGGCGGACAGAAGAAGAAACAGGGTGATGATATGCATGGTTAAAAATAACCATCTCTGCGGAACGGGCAAAAACAAAAAAACCGGCCATGCCGGTTTCCGTTTTATCCCAGGGCCTCTACCGCCTGAACTTCATCCGGCATCATCCGTTTGAAAAGGTTTTCGATACCCGCTTTCAGCGTGATCATGGAAGACGGGCAGCCACTGCAGGAGCCCTGGAGGCGGACTTTAAGAATGCCCTCGCGAAAAGAATGAAAGGTGATCGCACCTCCATCCTGCTCGACGGCCGGCCTGATGTACTCCTCCAGAATGGTCCTGATCTTTTTAACAGTATCCGTTTCTTCCTGGGTAGGAGTGGCATCATCCTCTTTCACTTCGATGATAAACTTGCCCGACTCAAGAAATTTCCTGATATGATCCTTAATGGTGTGCTGGATTTCGATCCATTCAACCCCTTCCTTTTTCGTTACCGTTACAAAATTGCTCATGTAAAAAACACGGTCAACGAAAGGATAACCGAAGAGTTCCTTGGCGAGCGGAGCATTCTCCGTGCTTTCGGCATCAGGAAAATCATAGCTCAGGCCCTCCGGGATCAGCATTTCATTAACGACAAACTTCAGCGAATTCGGATTCGGATTCGATTCCAGGTAGACATGAATGTTTTTGGGTCCCGCTTGCAGCATAATATCTTTTCAGGAGGAACAAAAATACAGAAATTAAGTTTCAAGTACCGGAAGATACCGACTGTATTTTTCTCAATTCCGGCATTCTGCCGCTCAAAATTGCAAGTTTTCCTATATTGGCGCCTTGTAATCAGACTGCTGCGGTCAAAAAATAGCCTGTGAGCCAGAGACGAATCGTACAAATCTTTTTCGCAATTCTGACCGTTTCCGCGTTGATCCATGCGGCGGAGTTTTCGCATATCTTTTCCGTTGATCCCAGGGTAGCCACGGGCAGCCGTTGGGCCGCGTGGCTGGTGCTGATCGTTTTCACTGCCCGGAAGAAATCTCTGACCACCTGGATTCTCGTCAGCATGATCGTCGGGGTCGAGGTTGGATTAAATTTCCCCTCCGTTTCACAACACCTCCGGTTCCTGAGCCAGATCTTTTTGCGGCTGATCAAGACCGTCATTGCTCCCATTCTGTTCGCGACGCTGGTTGTCGGAATCGCCGGCCACTCGAACCTGAAGCAGGTAGGAAGAATGGGATGGAAATCGATCGTGTATTTTGAGATAGTGACCACGTTGGCGCTGGTCATTGGGGTTTTGGCCATCAACATCAGCAAGGCCGGGCACGGCATCGCCTTGCCGGCGGGCTTTAACCAGGAATTACCTGAGGCCGTTGCTATGGGATGGGAGGACACGGTCCTGCATGTGTTTCCGGAGAACTTTGTCAAGTCGATTTATCACGGAGATGTTCTGCCGATAGTAATTTTCAGCATACTCTTCGGCATTTCATTGGCGTTGCTGCCGGAGCCAAAAAAGAGGCCGGTGCTCGAGTTCATGGAAGGCCTTGCCGAGACAATGTTCAAGTTCACCAACATCATCATGCATTTCGCACCGATCGGTGTGGGAGCGGCTATCGCGGTGACTGTCGGGCACCTCGGAGTGGATATCCTGATGAACCTGCTCAAACTGCTCCTGACCCTTTATGGCGCGCTGGCCCTGTTCATCGGGCTGGTGCTGTTGCCGGTGGCCTATCTGTTCAAGGTGCCTATCCGAAAGTTTATTCGCGCCGTTTCAGAACCGGTATCGATCGCTTTTGCTACGACGAGTTCGGAGTCAGCGTTGCCAAAGGCAATGGAAAACATGGAGAAGTTGGGCGTACCCCGAAAGATTGTCGCCTTCGTTTTGCCGACAGGGTATTCCTTTAACCTCGATGGCAGCACCCTCTATCTGGCGCTGGCTTCCATTTTTGTGGCACAGGCAGGGAACCTGCACCTCACTGTCGGCGAACAGGTGCTGATGGTCTTCACCCTGATGCTTACCAGCAAGGGCGTCGCCGGCGTTCCCCGCGCCACACTTGTCATTCTTCTGGGTACCGCTGCCTCTTTCGGGTTGCCACTCTGGCCCATTATGGCCATACTCGGCATTGATGAGCTCATGGATATGGCCCGCACTTCCGTCAATGTCGCCGGAAATTGTCTGGCAACGGTGGTGATCGCAAAATGGGAAGGTGAATTCCAGGAAACCGATGTCACCGACTTCAATTAGCTGCGCTAAACGCTGGATCCCCTTTTTGTCGTGGCCAGAATAACAACGCCCGCGACGAGCAGGATCGCCCCGGTCACCGGTGACCAGTAGACGGGAGTCTTTTCCTCCTTGTTTACTTCAAGGGGCCCCACGTCCACGACTTTCTTTTTTGAAACAATATTAAATCCGGTGAATACAGTCATAATACCACCGATCACGATCAGCAAAATCCCCAAGGTTCTCATAGTTGATAATTTTCCGTCCTTAGGTTAAAAGTTGTGCCGGCTTTTTTAGCGGTGTTCTTTCCGGATCATTGCACGGCTATTGCGTATTTAATTCTACAGCCGGCAATCGGGGGCTTTACAGTTTCGAGGTTTTGGCCTGCAGGAGGAAGTCGGCCAGTACGAGCGCGGCCATTGACTCGACGATGGGAACCGCTCTTGGAACGACACACGGGTCATGTCTTCCCTTGCCCGATACGGTTACCGGGTTTCCCGTTGTATCCACACTCTCCTGGTCCTGCATGATGGTGGCTACCGGTTTGAAGGCCACGTTGAAATAGATGGTTTCTCCATTCGATATACCGCCCTGGATCCCACCCGAATAATTGGTCTTGGTCCGGATCGTGCCGCCGTCATTGTAAAAAGCATCGTTATGCTGCGATCCACGCATCTTTATTCCTTCGAAGCCGCTTCCATATTCAAATCCTTTTACAGCATTGATGCTTAACATCGCTTTTCCCAGTTCTGCATGCAGCTTGTCGAAGACAGGCTCTCCCAAACCGACGGGCACATTCGTGATTACACATGTCACGATGCCACCGATCGTATCGCGATCCATTCTCACCTGATCGATAAGGGATATCATTTTTTCTGCGGTGGCGCTGTGTGGACAACGGACAATATTTTCCTCTGTGGCAGACAAGTCGAGGGTGTCAAAGTGCGGCGCCCTGACATCACCTACCTGCGAGACGTAGGCCTGGACGCCGATGTGCTTTTCTTTCAACAGCAGTTTTGCAACTGCGCCCGCGGCAACCCGGGCCGCCGTTTCCCGGGCCGAGCTCCTTCCTCCGCCTCTGTAATCGCGCACACCATATTTTGACTGGTACGTGTAATCCGCATGTGAGGGTCTGAAGGACTCCGCGATGTGGCTGTAGTCTTTGCTGCGCTGGTCCTGATTTTCAATGGTGATGGCAATCGGCGCTCCCGTCGTGACGCCTTCAAAAACCCCGCTCAGGATTTTCAAGGTGTCGTCTTCTTTGCGCTGAGTCGTAATGCGCGACTGGCCCGGTTTCCGGCGGGCAAGTTCCGATTGAATAAATGCTTCATCGACGTTGAGCCCGGCAGGGCAGCCGTCAATGATGACGCCGATGGCCGGCCCGTGCGATTCGCCAAATGTCGTGATGCGAAAAATTTTTCCGTATGAATTTCCCATGGGGAGCTCTCGGTCAGTGACGCGGATCAAAAATCAACGCGGCAAATTAACTATTTCTTGAATACCAGATAGGCCGAAGAACCCAGGACGAGCAAAATAAAGATGCTGAAGAATGTCTGTTGCCACGCGTTGTCACTGATCACTGTCAATGAGTTTCCCGCCGTTTGTATCTTGTTGTAGAAGCTGCCGTCGTCGTTTGCTTCGATGGCCTCGTTCCGGGTGCTCTCCCCCGTTACATAGACCGTGAGCTTCGACTTCAGCGTATCGTATTTCTCCTCGTCCGGATTAAAGAACACCCACTGAAAATAATCCTTCAGCTGATACTTGCCCGGCTCTTTGGGGATAAGAAAATAGTTGAAGGACTTTGTGCCGCTCACCCTTCCGTTCTCCCGGTTGATGTCCATCCTCACGTTCGGCTCGTAAAATTCGAAGTTTCCGTCATTGGCTACCTGCGGCTTCTGGATGGCTGAAATATTTCCTTCACCGAAAATATTAAAGACATACGAAACGCTTTTGCCGGTCTGTATGTCTGTGGATGGCATCATTTCCGAGAGCTTGTAATTGCCGACGGCCACCGCATCCTTGAGTGGATGCGGGGGGAGTTCCTTCACTTTAACCGTTTTCGGCTGGCTGTAAAAAGTTTTGAAATCCTCCTTGCGGTTCTGGCCGAAGAAAGAGGGGTTTTTCGCCACCTTATACTTGATCATTTCAAGCGAGACTTTGGGAAAGACGATGGGCTCCGCATTCAGCGGATAGTAGGTGGCCTGGTAAATTTTATAGCGGGTATACCCTTTGCCGTTGATGTTGACCGGTTCGCCCTCGATGTTTTCAATGTTGAAATTCTCCTCCCAGCAGTTATTGGGTTTCAGCTTTTTCAGAACCTCCGACAGTTGCCGGCCGAGCTCATAAAACTGCAATGGAGCACGGTTGTCTTCGGAGACGTAAAACGAAAGCATGGCATTAAAGCCCTCGCCGGTATAAACCTCATCCTTGCTGGTGGTGAGGGCAAGAAAGGCATCATCTTTTACGTCCATAAATTCCGTTTCACCTCTCCCAAAGAAGTCGTCTGG
>DASVOT010000088.1:0-5623 GCA_036383235.1 Chryseosolibacter sp. | reverse complement strand
AAGGCGTCGCAGAAACAAGACCATCGGTTAGAGCAGGATAGGAATCAGTTTGAAAGGTTGAGCGCAGGCTTTCCGGTCCTGTTCGTTCCGGTTTATTTCAGGGAGCTTTGAAATTCCATTTCGAGTTGTCGCTATTCATATCAAATATTGCAAGGGCGGGTGTGCTGTCTCCTGAAGAAACGAGCGCCAATTTCTCCCGGGAACCGGGAACAGCCCTGGGCATAATTCTGTAGGTTCCATCAATCAATTGATCGATTCGCCATAACTGCTCCGGAGCACCCGTGAAAGCCGGAACGGTTATTACTTCAGCGCCAGCGCTTGCTGATAACGCCCGGTCGGTACCTGCTATTACTATCTTATAATACGGGCCTCCTAAATATCCACTTGAATCAGGGGCCGCTGTTATGGTCCATTTCTGATGTGGGCGTGCCATATAATCACCGATTCTTGCATTGATATTTCCAGTAGGCCACGTGTTGACTACATCACCCAACTCCTGAGAGGGAACGGGTTTTACCGGTTCCGCATTGTTGCGGTTGAATCCGCGTATACCACCGGGCATTCTTACCAAATCAACTGCCAGCTCCAGTCCATACCCTCTTCTCTCAGATTCTATTTCATAAGTTCCTTCTTTAACATTATCTCCTGCCACAGGCCATCCGTTTCTCCATAGCAAGGGGCGGATACCCAATACGCTGCGACCGCTCTGATTTAAATCCGCTTCGTAATGCAACGACATTTTTTCAACCCCAACGTCGAGGACTATCCGTCCAAAATGGCCAGGCCCAATCAGTCTGCCGCTCGTTGCAGCTACCATTTTGCCGCCACCTTCGAGCATGCCTCTTCCGACATTATCGACGAATGGCCCTGTTACGTTTTTCGAACGGCCTACAACTATGTTGTAAGTGGAATTGGGTCCATCGCAACAGCTGCCATGGGTGGCAAGGAGATAGTACCATCCATCGTGATAAGTCAGAACGGTGGCTTCGCATCCAATGGCTACATCGACGGGTGCGCTGCCTTGTACCCGTTCCCCTGTTTTAGGATCCAGTTCTGCAATACGGATGAATCCAAAATAAGTCCCGTAAGAGAGCCAAAGACGTCCGGTGGTGGGATCCAGCATAAGACCGGGGTCGATGGCATCGCAATCTTCATAGCCATCGGATGTGGCAACCACAACAGGATCTGTATATTTAAAGTCGGGCGAACCCGGGTCGAGCGTTTTGTTCCACATGGTAAGGATCGCACCCTTGTGATTGCCACTACCTCCAGTCGCACCATACACGACAAGGTAACGATCGCCAATTTTCATGGCATCGGGAGCGGCTCCTCCACCAGGTCTCACACCACCTCCCTTCCACGTCCACCCGTCCTCGGATATCAATCCACCTCCGCCGGTGCCAAACGTGTAATACCTTCCGTCGCATTCGACAATCGTTGACGGATCATGAATAAATGGTCTTCCCACCTGCGCTGTCGTTGTTTGCGCGAGCCCAACGGCCAACAAGGCGGTTAAGCCAATTATTTTCACGCATTTCCCGGAATACTTTATTTGCGCAGCCATGTTGAACCCGGCATCAATCATCGTCCTGGCTGGTGAGAGAATTTCTTTTATCGCTCGTCTCATAATGGCTTCGGTTTCAGAATCATGAATATCTTAACTTGACCGGAGGCGTTTACTCGTAACTAATAGTCAAGTTTTTTACCGGCGATCCTTTTTCATCCAAAAAGCGAAGGGCGAAGTTACACATACCCGGTCCGTTAATTACCGCCCCGCGGATGATATTCCTTCCCTTTTTAATCGTCAGGAGCGGAGAGGTAACATTATCCACGATCATATCTCTGTCACCGGAAAGCATGAGGGCTTCCTTCCCATTCAACCAAAACATGCCGCCAGAATTAGCTCCCGCAGCCATTCTCACATTTCTGATTTCTTCCGGGCTATTGATGGCAGTGACAAGCCAGAAAAGGACACCGTAGCGGGGCTTATTTATTGCGTAAGTAAAATGGTATAAATTAAAGTTGTATACTTTACTGTCCAACGCATACCATGTTAGTTCCTGCCCTCCCACCTTAACCTTCTTGCCATTTCTGGGGAGTTCGCTGAAATCAGTGGAAAAATTGTCCTTGGAAAATGTTGATCTGAGATAGGCCTCGGTGAGGATATTATTCCGGGCTATATCCTTTTTGACCGGTTCCAGCACCAGCCAACGCTGAATGAACCCATTAGCGTCTGGTGCCTTTTTCGCCTCAGGGGTTAGAATGAAGTGTTTCGATAGGGTATGTGTCGTATCCCCTTTTATGGGGATGGGGGGCAGGACCGGCCTCGGCCTTTCACCCGGCGTCTGGCCCAAAGCGTGATTGGCACCTGACAGTACTCCTGATAAGAAGACAAACGCCATAGCGGACAACAGGAATTTGTTCTTTCTGTTCATCGAAGATCTCATTTTGAGTGAATATTCATCATTGGACTCGAACGGGCTCGTCCGCCAACATCTTGCCTCCCTGCGCGCAGTAGCCACCTCCGGACTTTGCCGTATATTAATTGTTGCTGATATAATCGATCGTATTTCTTTGAGCGTTGGACTAGCCAGCATCAACAAATGTATTTAATACACTAATGGAATGCCAACTTTATATGTGGAATAATTCTGCCGGGCAAGCCTGCGCAAATTCATGCACCTCTTGGGAAACGCATACCTATCGATGAGTTCGGGAGGTCACGCACAAATATCGCAACCTGAACATTGCTTGTCGCCTTAAGCAGTCAATGTTCCGACCCTGCTCTATATCAAGCCCGATAAGGGCGACCTTATGGTAGAAAGCACCAATAACCGTTGTCACCAAGTCCCGGAGGGGCGGCCGAAAGGAGCACTGCGCGCCCCGAGAGACGATAGCCAACGCTCCCACCGCAGAAAATCCGCCGAAGTGCTTCGAGGTTCTCTCACCAGAACACGAAAGCGATCTCATTCTATTAACAGCAGCAGTGCTCATTTAAGGCCATCCCTCCGGGATTTAGTCTTTCGTCCTGTAATCGTTTCTACCATAAGGTCATCCCTCCGGGATTCGGTTTTTCCCCAGGTACTTTGTTCTTACCACGAAGGATAATCCGGGAATGCGATCGATTCATGCCTCGAGACAAGCCCGCTGGAACTTGGCGCTAGATATTTGTTGTAATATAATAACTATTTATTGTTTATCAATCATTATTTATTATATTTGCAACAGACATAAAACTGAAATCATCTTATGAAAACGATTTCCACCAGATTTCTTCAGGCAGTCATTGTGCTGATCGGCCTTGTGGCGCTTGCCTTGCTGATCCGGCTTCCCTTAACTGAGGGAAGAGCTGCAAACCTGGACTTGTTAGGCATTTATTCGGACCCGTTCATCCTGTACGGATACGGGGCGTCAATCGCCTTCTTCGTGGCGCTGTATAAAGCGTTCAGATTGCTGGGATACATCAGTCAAAATAAGGTATTCTCATCCGACTCTGTCGGGACTTTGAAAAGCATCAAGTATTGCGCAATTGTATTTGCCATTCTAATCGCTGCGGCCGGACTGTTCGTAATCCTATCCCATCATGAGGATGACGACCCCGCGGGCTTTCTTGCTATGTGTATCGTGATTACGTTTGCTTCTATGGTAGTTGCAACCGGCGCGGCAATCTTTCAGCGAATCCTTCAGAACGCCATCGACATGAAATCTGAGAACGACTTAACCATCTGAGCCATGGCGATCATTGTAAACCTGGACGTGATGATGGCAAAGCGCAAGATTTCCCTGAATGAGCTTTCCGAAAGAGTCGATCTCACCTTATCCAACCTCTCTATCCTGAAGACCGGTAAGGCAAGAGCGATCCGTTTCACCACCCTCGACGCAATCTGCAAAGCACTGGACTGCCAACCCGGTGACATCCTGGAATATGTGAACGAGAAAAAGAGAACGACAAGCCGCTGATAAAGATGTGTGCGGCAATGCAACCATATGTCGCTTTTCTCAATGAGATCAACCCACAACGTCAGCCAGTTGTTTCCTCGTTGCGCCTAAAGCGAACCAGGAACGAATTAACAAGTCAATCGAAACCGAGGGATCACCCGATTCCATTTTTGCCACCCTCGACTGGCTCGATTTGATTCTGCGAGCGACTTCAGTTTGCGTAAAACGCTTAGCTTTTCGATAGGCTTGTAATTTCTTACCTAAAGCAACTTTCAGCTCAATATACCTGGTTTCCGCAGGGGACAAATCCAGGAACTCCTGAACACTACCAACCTTAAATCCTTTTGATTCCAGACGTTTTCTTTTTGCCCTGTTCATAACACTTGTTTGCTAACTGTCGTACTGTCTAATCCTACGCCTGCAATTGTCAATTACATTTTTGGGAGTTGCTTGCGTTTTCTTTTGAAACACGTCGAGAATAACGATAGCCTCTGCATCTATTCTATATATTATCCTCCAATTCTTCTCACCATCGACAACGCGAAGTTCGTGACATCTGGCGCCAATAATCGGCATCGGTCGCGAATGCGGTAGAACCAATTTGTCGCCCCGTTGAAGAAGCCGAAGTAAATATCCCGTCTCTATTCTTGCCAAAGCAGAAAACGGAGGGGTTTTAACCTCGCTTTTCAGCCATACAAGCGGCTTATCCCGGGTACTCATCTATGCCGCAATATATGTCAATAATGACATAACAGCAAGCGGAATTCAAAGGTTCCGTCAATCACCCGTTGGCGCGGTAATTGACCTCAATATCAGAATATCAATAAGTTGAAGGCTGGCTGTTACGATGACAACTCACGATCACCTCCAGCCCAGTCCTGGCGCGACATACTTTAGAATCGAAGACAGCAGGTGAACATTGTACTCGACGCCTAACGTGTTGGGTATGGTCAGAAGCAGGGTGTCTGCTTCGCGGATGGCTTCGTCTCCGGCCAATTCCTTGATCAGCTGATCCGGTTCCGCTGCATAGCTTCGTCCGAAAATGGCGCGTTTATCACTTTCAATAAAACCGATTTGATCGGCCCGGTTGGTTTCCTGTCCGAAGAAGTACCTGTCCTGCTCCGTCACCAATGCAAAAATCGACCGGCTTACGGAAACCCGTGGCTCACCAGGATGTCCGGCTTTTCTCCACGCGTCTTTATACATCCTTATTTGCTCAGCCTGCTGTACCTGGAAAGGTTTGCCGCTTTCGTCATACTTCAGGGTAGAGCTCTGCAGGTTCATCCTGTGTTGAGCCGCCCAGACTGCTGTCGCGTTGGAAGCCGCACCCCACCAGATTCTTTCGCGCAATCCTTCGGAATGGGGTTCCAGCCGCAACAGTCCGGGGGGATTCGGGAACATGGGATATGGATTCGGCTGGGCAAATCCCACGCCTTTTAGCTTATCGAGAAATTCCAATGCCTTGCGACGTCCCATGTCGGCATCCGTTTCTCCCTCGGCGGGTTCATAACCAAAATAGCGCCACCCGTCGATGACCTGTTCCGGCGAGCCCCGGCTGATACCTAACTGAAGCCTTCCTCCGGAAATCAGGTCCGCCGCTCCTGCATCTTCAACCATATACAGTGGATTTTCATAGCGCATATCGATCACAGCGGTTCCGATCTCTATGCGTTTTGTTTTGGCG
>DASVOT010000087.1:0-6266 GCA_036383235.1 Chryseosolibacter sp. | reverse complement strand
AGTCCGCCACAACACCCACCGCCTCGATCATCAGGGGAATGGCGATGAATATGAAAATAAAAACGACTCCATATAACACATAAAACTGCACGCTGCCATTCTGCAGTACCCTGAACCTTCCCATGAATCCTTTGATGAACCGGGTGGGCGCATCCACCAGTATGGCTTCCAGTTTATCATAAGGAGAGGTCTCCGAGTGAATGGGTGTTGGAAAGAGTCCATGGATGGTTCCTTCCCGTTTATTCATCATCAGCAGGGGCCGGACGAGTTTCCTGTACGAGCGCGCAAACGAGTTGGCCGTGTACTGCAACCTGTGGGCGGATGCCGGAAGGTATCCGCAGGCCCAGGTAGGAGCCAGGGCGGTGGTCCTTTTGGCTATCGCCAAATTCCTGAGCCACAATACGAGGACGGTTATGAGGATGAACACGCCGGCCAGCGTTCCCGCGTGCTGAAGTGTGCCGGCAAATGAGGGAGGCGGGGCGATCGGCGCGGCGTTGATGGCAAAAAGGGCGACCGGTTTTGAAACGATTGCCGCGGAGGCGTGGGGTAATAACCCGATGGCTAACATGAATGCGACGATCACATATTTCGGCAAGAACCTGGCGAATCCTTTTTCCCGGGGCTCGTCTCGGAGGCCATGCCGGTTCACTCCGAGAAATCCGATACTGAACGCTTTCGTGAAGCAGAGCATGGCCATTCCGCCGATGATCGCAAGGCTGGATATTGCGATGATGAGCATCACGGTATGGCCCAGTGAAAGCGAGCGGAGGTCATTGAAGAGGCCGGAATAGAGGTAGAACTCGGACACGAATCCGTTGAGGGGAGGCAGGCCCGAAATGGCCACCGCACCAACGAGGAACAGGGCAGCGGTTTGCGGCATGGTCTTGATCAGGCCTCCCAGTTTTTCCAGGTTCAGGCTGTGGGTAGCCTGGTAAACGGTGCCGGCGCAATAGAACAGCAGTGATTTGAAGAGCGAATGGTTAAAAGTATGCAGAAGCGCGCCTCCGAAACCGGCGAAAGCCAGGAATGGATTCTGGGAACCAAGACCGATGGCACCCAGGCCGATCCCGGCGCCGATGATGCCGATGTTCTCGATACTGTGGTAAGCCAGCAGCTTTTTCAGGTTGTGCTGGATGATGGCGAGCATCACCCCATAGATGCCCGTGATGATCGAAAGACCAAGGATGCAATACCCGATGAGCAATTGATTCTCGCGGATGAGCAGCAACATCCGCAGGATGCCAAATATTCCGAGCTTGATGATGACGCCCGACATCACGCCCGACACGTGCGCCGGCGCGGCGGGATGTGCATGCGGAAGCCAGGTATGAAAAGGGACAAATCCCGCTTTAAATCCGAACGCGATGAAAAAACACGTAAAAAGGGCGAAGCTCACCGGCGATTTCACGGACGCACTGTACGCGCCGATGGCGTTGAAGTCATATGATCCGGTGGAGCTGCTGACCCAAAGGATACCCAGCGTAAGAAACACGATGCACAGATGGGATTGAATGAGAAAATTCATACCTGCCTTCAGCGTCTTTACTTTTGTGTGTTCAAAAATGACAAGGACAAAGGAGGTGATCGCCATGATCTCCCAGGCGCATAAAAAGGCCAGGGTATTCTGCACGATGTAAATCCCCAGCATGGACAGGTGGTTCCAGATGTAAGCCGTGTAATGGAGCGTCAGGGTTGAGGTCTCCGTCCGGTAAGGCACAAGATAACTGGCGCCATACAGGATCCCCGTTGCCACTGTGAGGTTCATGACCAGGATAAACCACGCCGACAGGGCGTCGATCCGCAGCGGAATCTCTCCGAAGACCTGGCCGGCGCGGATCACCAGCTCCATCGGTTCGCCTGCCAGCACCCGGATGGCTAGCCACGAGCTCGCGCAGGCATTTATCAGAACCGCCGCCGTAGCCATCACGCTCCCCGCTCTTCCCTTCAAAAAGAGGAGGGTAAGGCAGGTGATCGCCGAGGTCAGGATCGATATCGTCAACATGAGCTTCAAATCACTTGCGAGAATGTTGCGACAATAATGAGTAGCATGAAGATCAATCCGTACAGTATATACATCTGTACGCGTCCGTTATGAATGAAGGTGAAGTAGTTCAGCGAGTTGAGAAGGAGGTTGGATATTCTGTTGATAACGTTCTTCTCAAAAAATTCGGCGTATGCGGATGTGTATGCCCTGTTGACGGGAAAGGCGCTGCCGGGTTCAATGGCGGTGTACTTCTTTTCCTCGCTGGTTATAAAGAAAAACAGCCCGGCCAGTGTTTTCGTAAAGGATTTTCCCGTGTATTGAAATCTCCTGCCCGGTGCGGGGTATCCGCAACCCCATGTTGGCCCCGCGTCAACTTTTCGTAGGGACACGAACCTGGCGCGGATGAGGGAAACGAGTCCCGCCATCAGCACAAAGACGAGGGAGGCGATGCCTGCGCGCGTGGCGGCGGGAGTGATGCCTGCGAGCATTTCGTCAGCCGTGTGGATACCTCCGCTCATCGTCAGGGCGATTTTTTCAGCCGGAACCAGGACCAGCGCCGGCGCGATACCCGAGGCAAGGAGAATGACGATGATGAGGAAGAAGGGAAAGTGAGAGAACGAGAACCGTTCGTGATCCGATGGCAGGCTCTTATGGCGCGGCGTTCCAAGAAAGATTACGCTGAAGGTTTTTCCGAAAGTCAGCAGTGCGGCGCCGCTGACCAGCGCCAGGCCGATGAGGGAAGAAAGGAGCAGGAGGTTTAGCTGAAAATTCGTTCCGCTGATGCCGGTCAGCAGCGCTTTGAACAGGAGGAATTTGGAAATAAATCCGCTGAAGGGCGGAAGCCCGCAAATGGCGATTGCGCCACAAAGAAAGAAAAAGGCTGTAGCCGGAATTTTTTTTATCAGGCCGCCCAGGTGTTCCATGTTGCGCGTGTGGGTGAACCGGTAGACATTTCCGGCCGCAAAGAAAAGCAAGGACTTGTAAAGGGAATGGTTGAAGAGGTGAAGCAGTGCGGCTGAGAATCCCAGAACCATCAACGACTGATTGCCGATTCCTTTACCGATGGTTCCCAGGCCGATGCCCATGCCGATGATCCCGATGTTCTCGATGGTCGAGAAGGCGAGCACGCGCTTGTAATCGCGATGGATTGCAGCGCTCAGGATACCATAGAAGGCAGTGATCACCGACAGGGCCAGGATTGCCGCGCCGGCAGCGGGCAAGTCATCTACGAGATACATGCACATCCTCAGGATTCCGTAAATGCCCATCTTGGCCATGATCCCGGACATGGCACCCGAGATGTGCGACGGTGCGGCAGGATGCGCATGCGGCAACCAGGTGTGAAGGGGAACAAATCCGGCCTTTATGCCGAATCCTGTGAAAAAGATCGCGAAGAGCCAGCTCGCACGCGGGCCGTGATAAAACGAGCTGATGGCGTCAAAGCTGAAAGACCCGCTTGAGGTCCAGGCCCAGATGAAACCGATCATCAGGAAGGCGACGGCAATGTGCATTTGCACGAGGTAACTGATTCCCGCGTTGAGCGTTTGAAACCGGTTGTGATCGAACAGCACCAGCATGGTGGACGTGACCGACATGATTTCCCAGGCCAGCAGGAATGCAAATCCGTTCTGAATCGAGCAAACCATGATCATCGCAGTATGAAATATTGTGTACAGCGACCAGTGAAGGGAGACGTTGCTCTTATCGTTCTGGTAAGAGCTCAGGTACTGTTTGCCATACCATGCCGCGTTGAGGCAGGTCAGGTTGACTGCAAGGATGAACCAGGCTGACAGCGGGTCGATCTGAAAGGAGATGGTTCCGAAGATCGCACCGCCCGGCAGCGAAAACCCGCGCGTTTCGCCGGCCAAAACCTGCAGAGCTGCAACGGACGTGCTAATGGCTGTGAGGAGAACAAAGAACAATCCGCCGGTGGATTTTTTCGGGGAAGGTAAAAACGGAATCACCAGGCAGGCAACGAGCGTGAAAGCCACCGGGGAAAGGATCAGGACGCGAATGTCGGCTTCCATTTCGATTTTTTGATCCTGTTATGAAAGAGTGGATGTCAGATTAAAATCAGAAACGGTCTCGGGGCGGTGGGAATCAAAAAAGATTTTCCTGTTCATCTTTGCGCTTGTTTTCCAGTATTTCGATTGCTTTGCTTACGTTCTTCCGTTCCCGGGGAGGGAGGCCTTCCGCCACCAGGTACCTGAGGGCCATGATCAGGTTGAGCATAAACCTGCGCTTGGTAGTGGCACTACTGCGCCTTTTCGATTGCAGATCCCGAACGGACGTGCCGATAATATCCTGCAGCGCCGTTTCATCAGCGGCTTCTCTTATTTGCGTGATGATGGAATGGCTGTATTCAACCATGTCGCACCGGGGTTATTCCGAGGTTTGATTTTCACCGGTCAGGAACATTGCGCCAACCGCCCGGACACCTTTCGTTCCGGTGCTCAGGGCGACGTTCGAAAAATCTTGTTCCTGATTCCGGTGGTGTCCTGGTGATGCTTTCGCCTCCGGCCTTTTCGGGGCCTGTTCGTCCGGGAGCCACAAAACTAAATGATGTTTTGTGTGAATTTATTGAATATTGTCAATCCGGATATTGATAAAAATCAACTTTCTGCCGAAAACCTTCGATATTCTTACTTTGCGGGGTCGTTTCGGCTCGCTCAAGTCTGCGTACTGCGCATTGGCTACCGGCGGTTCATGCGGCCTGGACGCGCATGGCGACCGCCTTGCAGGCGGCCGGTCAACAGGGCTGGTGATTTTTATCAATTTGAGTAACTTGTCCTCTTTACCGCCACAGGATGTCAGCCGCGTTTCGTTCAGATAATTTTCGTTATAACACCAAGGGAATATTCGAAGGCTTGTCCATGGAGAACCTCGAACGACTGCGGGAGGCGAGTGTCACACACTTATACAAAAAAGGCGAGATGGTTTTCCGGGAAGGCGGTATACCGGCGGGGATTTTTTATCTGGTAAGCGGAAAAGTGAAAAAGTATAAAACCACGTCGCGCGGCAGCGAGCAGATCTTTTACGTGTGCGCGGCCGGCGAGCTGCTGGGCTATCACGCGGTCCTCAGTGGGGAACATTATCCCGACTCGGCGGCAACGATCCAGGAGTCGGAGATCACCTTTATTCCGAAAGAGAGTTTCCTTAGCGTGCTGCAGTCGTCGCCGGTGCTTTCGAATAAGCTACTGAAGACTCTTGGGCATGAATTCAGCGTATTTATCAACAGCATCACGAGCCTGGCGACCAAGTCGGTGCGGGAGCGCGTTGCGCTGAATCTCCTGATCCTCGATGAAAAATTCAGGACGGAAGAAAGACAGGATACGGCGGGTGAGATCAACATGTCGCGAACGGACCTGGCCAATATGGTCGGCACTGCGAAGGAGACCCTGGTAAGGTTGCTGCAACAGTTCAAGAAGGAGGGTCTCATCGAAGCCCGGGGCCGCGTGATCCGGGTGGTGAACCGGAAGGCGATCATCAAGGAAGCGAACCTGCTCGGATATCCGCGGATCTCCTGATCCATACAGTGCTGAATCCTCCCCTCAGAGATCCGACATTTGCCTGACGAGCATCGCGGCAATCACCTCGCAGCCTTTGTCAGAGGGGTGAAGGCCGTCGTAAGTCATATCAATCGCATCCGGAGGATACGGGTATTCATCTGTTTCCGGATTGAAGGGAACGTCGACAAAATCGGGATAGGGGTAATTTTTATAGCTTCCTGTTTGGGGATCTCTCAGACGCTTGAACCGTACAAGGTTCTCCTGGGTCATGCCGCTATCGTGATAAAGGTCGACGACTTTGAATTGGCCGGATGCGGCGATGTCCAGCACGGCGTCGGCGAAATCGGAGAGCGCTTGTCCGTTCTTGTCCTTATACGAACCCCAGGCGTTGTTTTTCATGTCTCCGATATAAACAAAGTCCGCTCGTTGCATTGGGGTGATCCGGATGATGCGGGCGTTTTTATTGAGGCTCTTCAGCTTGTCGACGATGACGCGCATGGATCCCGAAAATGTTTTTGTGCCCGTGTTGTTCCGGTAATCCTCCAGCGTGCCCACCGGGTTGCCGTGCCACCAGTCATTGGTGCCCAGGAAGACCGAATAGACATCGGCGCTTTCAATGCCGAGCTCGTTAATTTTTTCCGCCACCTGAACCGCAGTCCAGCCGTTGTAACCGTTGTTGACGTATTTTATGTGCGGCAGGTTTTCCGTCACCCGTGTCATATAGCCCTTTGCGAGGCGGTCGCCCGTCTCGCGGGTGTGATCGTTCAGGTAGG
>DASVOT010000086.1:0-3284 GCA_036383235.1 Chryseosolibacter sp. | reverse complement strand
GCCAGGCAGATGCCACCGATCCCTGGTCTCCCGAACAATCAATCTATCCCATTTGCTCCCCCATTTCACGGCACAGACGGACGCTTGCATTCTCCATTGCAATCGATCTCCAAAATCATTATTTTTGAAATTCACACCCTTTCGCCATTGCCCCGTTCATCCTCCATGCAGGTCTCTGATGTCAAATATGACCTTTTCTTCGAGATGTCGCCCGACTTGCTCTGCATCGCCGGATATGACGGGTACTTTAAAAAAATCAATCCTGCCGTATCCCAGACACTCGGATATTCCATGGACGAATTGTATTCACGGCCCATCAACGATTTTGTTTACGACGAGGACAAGGAGATCACCGTTAAGGTGCGAGAGCAACTGACCAAATCCAAACCCCTCTTTAATTTCGAGAACCGGTATGTTACGAAGAATGGCGAGGTTGTGTGGCTGTCGTGGACTTCCCTGCCGCTCGACTCGGACAAGCTGATCTTCGCAGTTGCAAAAAATATTACTCATAAAAAAAGGCACGACGCCGACCGGAACCGCCTGCTTGCAAGCATGACAAAGATCAATGAGGAGCTGAAGCAGCTGAACTATACAACCTCCCATGACCTCCGGTCTCCGGTAAACAATCTGCTTTCCCTCTTCAACCTCATCGACCCTTCCAGGATCAACGACCAGCCTACTCTCGAGATAATGGAAATCCTGCAGCTTGCCAGCCAAAAGCTGAAGCAAACACTCAACAATTATATCGACCTGCTTAAGGAGAAGGAGAACGGAGAGGCCGTCGCCGAAGAAGTCGACCTGCAGGAGAGCCTCGATCACGTACTCCTGTCGATCAATTCGCTCATCCACACCTCAAAGGTTGCTATTCGCGCTGATTTTTCTGCGGTGGGCAAGATCAAATTCAACAAGGCGTTCCTCCAAAGCATTTTTCTCAACCTGATCACCAACTCTATTAAGTACGCAAGACCCGACTGCCTGCCCGTCGTCACCATTACATCTCAAAATGGAAACGGCCGTCGCAAGCTCATCATTGCCGACAACGGGCTCGGTTTCGACCTTGAAAAGGTAAAAGACGAAATTTTCGGGCTTCATCAGAAATTCCATAACCATACAGACAGCAAAGGCATCGGACTCTACCTCGTGCACAGCCATGTGGTGAGCATGGGAGGCAAAATAGAAGTGGACAGCAAAATCAACGGAGGTACGACGTTTACGATTTCGTTCAGGGATTAAAAACATTCGTCATATACTATCGCTAACCATCTCAAACCCAATCACCATCATGAAAATTCCTGCAACCCTGTCACTGGCGCTCTTCCTCTGCGCCTGCGGCAGCAAAACCGGGTCGCCGGACGTAAAGTCCGTTGTACTCGAACAGTTGAAGTCGAGCCACAATAACAAGAACTGGTACGCGCCCATGAAAGCCGCCGTCGAGGGAGTCACCGCCGAGCAGGCCAACTGGCGCGACAGCTCCGGCAATCACTCGATTGGTCAGCTCGTATCGCACCTTATTTTTTGGAACGAGCGGAACCTCATCGCTTTCAAAGGAAACAAACCGCCCGACTTCAGCGGAAACAACGAAGAGACGTTTACCAGGTTCAACCCCGCCGACTGGGAGCAAGCGGTCGCCAGGCTGGACAGCATTGAAAGCGAGCTCGAGGCCGTGTTCGAAAAGGCGGACGACGCACAAGTCAAAAACTGGGCATCCACCGCCGCCAACATCGCCTCCCACAACGCATACCATACTGGCCAGATCATTTATATACGGAAGCACAAGGGATGGTGGGACCCGGAGAAGGGGGTGAAGTAGCGGTTGGCTTTTGGCTCTTGGCTCTTGGCTGGAGTGGTGGTCACCGGAAGTTTGTGTCCCTTTTTGAGAACTCCTGATTTGCCGATCGTGCTCACGGTCAAAAAGCAGCTTTTGCCAAAAGCTAAAAGCCAAGAGCCAAAAGCCAAATCACTTCCGCACTACGGTAGTATCCGTCGCAAGCGTCGCAACCTGGTATCCCCCTGTGTCGATGTATGCCGCGGGAAACGCTGCGCGGAGAGAAGGCCAGTCCTGCTTGCCGACCTTGGTCTGATAGACGTAAAGAGAGCGCAGCTCTTTCAGGTCTTTCAGGGCAAGAATGCCCTTGACGGTAGTACCGGTGCCCACTACATTCAGGTATTGGAGCCGCATACAGGATTTCAACTTCTCAAGTCCATCGTCGGTCACGCGCGTATGTTCCATGCTCAGCTTCGTCAGGTTTGTGAGCTGAGCAAGCTTGTCCATGCGGGAATCATCCAGATCCGTGAACCCGATCTTCAGCCAGGTGATTTGCTTTTTCAGCGACAGAAGGAGGTCCATGTCATCGTCCGACACAAGAGTGTCCGTATAAAAATTAACGGAAAGGTAATTGCTGCCCTTTCCCAGGGGCTGCACCATGATGCCGTGCTGAACAAGCTTGTCAAATATTCTTTCATCGCCCTTGGCAACCGGTTCTTTGGGAACAAATGAAAGCGTGTCGCCGGCAGGTGCCTGCTGCTGAAAACTGATCAAAACGGATTTCATCTTCGCCGGCTGATCCAGGTCTTTCACTTTCCTGGTAAAGTCAGCGCCCGTCGCGACCCACCATTCGATGAGCGCAATCTGGTTTTCGGACAGTTGTCCTTTCTCGCGCGGCGGCATGTGGTCATCCACATCGACGGGTAACAATATCCTGTGAACGAGATCGCTTTTTCCCGCCTCGCCGGCATGGATCACGACGCCGTCTTTTCCACCTTTCATTAACTTCAGGCTGTCGTCCATCCGAAGGCCGCCCTTCTGCTTATTCCGGCCGTGACACGAATAACATTTCGACTGCAGCACAGGCTTTACAAGATCCGTGTACACGACGGCCTCCTGAACATCGGCAACGGGTCTAAACTGAACCTTTGCCGATCCGTCATCGGAAAAAATATCCGCGAGCGGGGCGGAGAGATAATCCGAGCCGTGGGTGAGAATGCCACCGAGATGCCCGGTGATCATGATGAGGACAAATAATCCCGGCGACAGAAACTTGAGACTCCTGGTAAACCGGACATTTCTCTCCTGCAAATACCATAGGAGTGACACACACGCCACGCTGATGCCCATCCATTTATGCCAGCCCACGATGTCTTCGCTGTACTCGTCGGTCAGCGACAAAAGATACCCGGAAATACAGGCGGCGATTGCCGATACCATCCCGCAAAGGAGGACAAAGGGCACCGCGCTCCTGAAGGCCTGAAATTTCGGATTTGACGACAGCGCGTGTAGCAACACG
>DASVOT010000085.1:0-6451 GCA_036383235.1 Chryseosolibacter sp. | reverse complement strand
TGGCAGGCAAAAGGAAACCAGCGGGTCACCACCAAACATTGACAAATACATGACAGGCATGACGGAGAGCGCGGTCATACAATACGTCAGGGATCATCCTTCCGGGAAAGTAAAGATCGCTTTCGCGGACATCGATGGCGTGCTGAGGGGAAAGTATATCTCGGCGGAAAAATTCGTCTCGGTGCTTAAGGATGGCTCCGGGTTCTGCGACGTGATCTTCGGATGGGATTCCGGTGACGTTTCCTATGACAACGTCCGGTATACCGGATGGCACACGGGGTACCCCGATGCCCCGGCAAGAATTGATCTTTCGACATTCCGGAAAATCCCGTGGGAAGGCGACGTGCCGTTTTTTCTCGGAGATCTCATTGACGAAAAAAATCAGCCGGCCTACGTGTGTCCGCGACAGCTACTGAAAAAAATAAGTTCAGATCTTTCCATGGCGGGATATTCGGGATACGCCTCACAGGAATTTGAATGGTTTAACTTCAGGGAGTCGCCGGCCAGCGCGCGGGAGAAAAACTATAACAACATGATACCCCTGACACCGGGGATGTTTGGCTACTCCGTCCTTCGCAGCAGTTTGAACAATCCGTTCTTCGCCGACCTGTTCGAATTGCTCGGCAGATTCAATGTACCCCTTGAAGGGTTGCACACTGAAACCGGACCGGGTGTCCTTGAAGCTGCGATCCGGTATGCCGAGATAGGCGAAGCGGCAGACCGCGCGATCCTGTTCAAGACCGCCGTAAAGGAAATTGCCTATAAGCACGGCATCCTGGCAACCTTTATGGCCAAGATCAGCGAAACCCTTCCGGGCTGTGGCGGACACATTCATCAAAGTCTCTGGGACACGCAGGCGAAAAAAAATCTGTTCTTTGATGAAGGCGACGAGTTGAAAATGAGCGAGCTGATGAAAAGTTATCTTGCCGGGCAGCTTTATTGCCTTCCCCACGTTCTGCCTATGTACGCACCCACGGTGAACAGTTACAAACGGCTGGTGGAAGGCGCGTGGGCTCCCACCACCCTTACCTGGGGCGTTGACAACCGGACAGTGGCCATCCGGGTATTGTGTAACGGTTCGAGCGCTGCCCGCATTGAAACAAGGGTGGTCGGCTCGGATGTAAATCCATACCTGGCGATGGCGGCGGCCTTTGGCTCGGGATTGTATGGCATCCAAAAGAAAATGAAACTCACGCAGCCGCCGACGAGCGGAAACGGGTATCGCGATTATTCGCACGGCACCCTGCCCGGAAATCTCTTCGACGCGACGCAGCACATGAAAAAATCGAACGTGGCGAAAACCATTTTTGGAGAGCAGTTCGTTGAACACTTCACGCAAACGCGGGAATGGGAATGGCGCCAATCGCTGAAAGCCGTCACCGATTGGGAGTTTAAAAGATACTTTGAAATAATATGACCATATCCTTGCCGGAAGGCTGTCCCGTCACGAGGGAGATGCACGCCCGGAAATACACTCTGCCTGGCTTAGACTGTGAACTTACACGATTATGACGTTCGATAAAATCTATCAATACAACTTTCCGACAACCATCAGGTTTGGCGCCGGCTCCAGCGGGGAATTAGCCGGTTACCTTGTTAAAAACAACCTGAGGCGACCGTTGCTCGTCACCGATCCCGTCGTCGCCGAGCTTGGTTTTTTTAAGAACATCGCAAACAGCCTGGTGCAAAAAGATATTACGGGCGAGTTGTTCTTTGACATTCATAAGAATCCTGTTAAGTCCGACGTCTATAAAGGAACCGAGGCGTTTGACGAATTCGGCTGCGATTCCATCGTTGGCATCGGTGGCGGCGCCGCGCTCGACGTCGCGCGCGCCATCGCGCTGCGCGTAAACCACCGCGAGGATCTTTTTGTTTACGATGACCTGGTGGGCGGCGATGTGTACGTCACAGGGGAGGTCCCGCACTTTGTCACCATCCCCACCACGGCAGGAACCGGAAGCGAAGTCGGCCGGAGCGCCATCATTTCAGACGATGTAACACATCAGAAAAAAATTCTTTTTTCGCCCAAGCTTCTGGCAAAGATCGTCTTCGCTGACCCCCTGCTGACGATGGATTTGCCCCCGGCGGTGACCGCGGCGACCGGCATGGACGCGCTGACCCACAACTTCGAAGCATACCTTGCCAAAATGCCGCACCCGCTCTGCGAAGGCATTGCGCTCCAGGCCATCTCCCTCATCAGCGATTCACTTGAGAAAGCCGTGAACCGCCCCGACCTCGAGTCCCGCAGTAAGATGCTGATCGCCTCCCTGATGGGTGCCGTGGCTTTCCAGAAAGGACTGGGTGTGGTCCACTCGCTTGCCCACCCGCTTTCCTCGATGCTGGACACTCACCACGGGCTGGCAAATGCCGTTAATATCCCGTACGGAATGGAATTCAATATCAAGGGTTCGGAGGAGAAATTCAGACAGATCGCGCGAACGCTTGAATTAAAAGAGGAGACCGGGAAATCGGTGGTGAAATTTTTGTTTGAACTGAATTCGCGCATTAACATTCCTCATAAATTGAGGGACATCGGCGTGAAGCGCGACCACATTGAGGCGCTCGCTGATCTGGCGATTGCCGATTTCGCGCATCCCAACAATCCAAAGCCGGTGACACGCGGCGATTTCCGGGAGCTTTACCTCAAAGCACTGTAAGCTCTTGCGCCGCAGGATATAAACTAAAGAGTGGACGCCAAGAGATAATATTAATATTGGTTTTAAAGTAAGGGTATTGACATGTCACGGAAAATTACGATCGGGATAACCGACTGCAGCAAATACGACAACTACAAGACGTGGATTGAAGAAGAAGAAGGAACAGTGGCCATCAGGCTGAGTCCCGCGCTCAACAACCTGGATGATCTTGGCAAGTGCGATGGCATCCTGCTAACCGGCGGCGAAGACGTACACCCGAGATTCTACAATAAAAAAGAGTATGTTGACCTCTGCGAGGACATCGATGAAAAACGCGACGAATTCGAATGGAAAGTCCTGGAGTACACGGCGAACAACCACGTTGCGTTGCTGGGGATCTGCCGGGGCCTCCAGATGGCGAACGTTTACTTCGGCGGCACGCTGATACCTCACATTCCGGCGTTTGGAAAATTCGATCATTCAAAAACGGGATCTTCCGATAAATATCACCAGGTGCAGGTTGATCCTGACAGTTTTTTGGGATCGATCGTCGGATCCTCCGGGGGAGAGGTGAACAGTGCCCATCATCAGAGTGCAGACCTCGTTGGAAAAGGCCTCGTGTGCAATGCGATTTCACCGGACGGAATCGTTGAAGGATTGGAAAGAGAGAACGCGGAAGACGGGCCCTTTCTCCTGTTGGTGCAATGGCACCCGGAAAGGATGAAGGATCAGGCCAGCCGGTTTTCCCGGAGCTTAAAGAGAACCTTTCTGGAAGCCGTCAAAAAATCAAGGTAGGAACCGGTCCGCTAACCATTTTTAGAAATTCATGAAAATCATTGACCCCGCCACAGAAGAAGTAATCAAGGAATTATCCGAAGATACGCCCGCTACCCTGGCGTCAAAATTCCAATCGCTGCGCCAAGCACAGCCGGCATGGTCTCAACGACCGCTCAATGACAGGATCGACGTGCTGAAGAGATTTTCATCGCTGCTGGAGGAACACAAGGTGGCGCTCGCGAAGGTCCTCACCAGCGAGACAGGGAAACCCTTGCAGCAGTCGCACAACGAGGTCAACGGTGCGCGTACACGCATCCGGTGGCTTACCGATAACGCCGGGCGATACCTCGCTGAAGAAGTGATGACCACCGGTGAGGGAATGGAAGAGAGAATCGTTTACGAGCCCCTGGGCGTGATCTGTAACATATCGGCATGGAATTATCCCTACCTGGTGGGGGTGAATGTTTTTGTTCCTGCCCTGATGGCGGGAAACGCTGTGATGTACAAACCGTCGGAGTATGCCACCCTTACCGGCCTGGAAATCGGGAAGCTTCTGAAAGAGGCCGGAGTCCCCGACGATGTGTTTAAGATTGCCATTGGCGCGCGCGCCACCGGCGAAGCACTGCTCGAACTCGACTTCGATGGATATTTTTTCACGGGATCACACAAGACCGGAAAATATATTTACGGGAAAGTGGCGCCGAAAATGGTGCCCTGCCAGTGCGAGTTGGGCGGGAAAGATCCGTTGTATGTTGCGGACGACGTTTCAGACATCGACGCAGTTGCCGCCGCCACCGCCGACGGAGCATTCTACAACAACGGGCAAAGTTGCTGCGCGGTGGAAAGAATCTATGTGCATGAGAAGGTATATGACAAATACGTTGATGCCTTTAAGCGAGTCGTGGCTTCATGGAAAATTGGTCACCCATTGCAGGAAGGTGTTTATTTCGGGCCACTGACGAGAAAAGATCAGCTGACGACGCTTGAGGAGCAAGTGAGCGATGCCCTTGCGAAGGGCGCCACGCTCGTGTCTGGCGGAAAGCGGCTTGGAGGCCGGGGCTATTATTTCCAGCCGACGATACTGACGGCGGTCACGCACAACATGCGCGTGATGGCCGAGGAATCGTTCGGCCCGGTCATTGGCATCATGAAAGTGAAAGACGATGAGCAAGCCGTCGCGCTCATGAAGGATACCGAGTACGGCTTAACCGCCTCCGTTTACAGCAGCGATCAGGCACGGGCGGAGAAGATCCTGCGGCAGGTCGACACGGGAACGGGGTATTGGAATTGCTGCGATCGCGTCAGTGCCGCGGTACCCTGGAGTGGAAGGAAGCACTCAGGCTTTGGATCCACGTTGTCACACATGGGTCTGCGCGCATTCGTCCGGCCCAAAGCGCTGCATTTAAGAAAGGCGTGACCTCACTGAGTGTGCGTCCACTTGACCCTTGCAATCAGAGTGAAAAAGATCATTCACATCGACATGGATGCTTTTTACGCCTCCATTGAACAAAGGGATAACCCGGAATACCGCGGCAAACCTGTGGCGGTAGGAGGTTCTCCCGAAGGACGAGGTGGAGTGGTAGCCACGGCGAGCTATGAAGCTCGGAAGTTCGGTGTGAAATCTGCCATGCCCGCCCGAAAGGCGCTCCGGTTATGCCCGGACATTATTTTTGTTCGGCCCCGTTTTGACGTGTACAAAGTTGTATCGCAGCGCATCCGGGAGATCTTCAGTCGCTACACCGACCTTATCGAACCGCTTTCCCTGGACGAGGCATATCTCGACGTCACCACAGACAAACTCAATATAGGCTCCGCAATAGAAATTGCCGCGCAGATCAGGAAGGCGATCCGGGAAGAATTAAACCTCACTGCTTCCGCCGGCGTTTCGGTCAACAAGTTCGTTGCCAAAATCGCATCCGACCTTAACAAACCCGATGGGCTTACATTTATCGGTCCTTCCCGTATTGAAAAATTCATGGAAGGCCTTCCGGTTGAAAAGTTTTTTGGCGTCGGAAAAGTGACCGCCGCCAGGATGAAAAGCATGGGATTGCACACAGGAGCGGATCTCAAAAGGATGAGCGAAGCAGACCTTAAAAAACACTTCGGCAAGAGCGGCTCCTTCTACTACAGGATTGTGCGCGGCATCGACGAACGCGAAGTCCAGGCTCACCGCGAAACAAAATCGATCGGCGCCGAAGACACCTTTCCCTTTGATCTCACGGCGGTAGAAGACATGCACGACGAGCTTTTGAAGATCTCCAAAACCGTTAGCGAAAGAATGCTCAGAAACGGATTAAAAGGAAGAACCGTCACATTAAAGATCAGGTATCACGATTTTAAGCTGGCGACCCGGAGCCGTTCATTTTCCGACGGTATTGACGACAGGGAAACAATGTACAGAATTGCCTGCGAATTACTCGAAAGCGCTGGCGCTCCGGGCAGGAAGGTCCGGCTCCTTGGTGTATCCCTGTCGAACTTCGGAACACTGGAACATCATCCGGCGGCTGCAGGCGATCGGAGCGACCAGCTACAGCTGTTTTAAGGCCCGGCCGTCTGGCCGTCCGTTGCGCCACCGAGGCAAGAGCTGGCGCGAGCTCTCGCGGCCGCTTGCAACGATTATCTCCTCAAGTCGTGAATCCACCCTTTTTAGGAGCTATTTTTCGTCGGATTCAATTCCCATGAAGAAAGAAAAGTTGTAACTTTGATGAACCGGCTAAAAAAACCGGAAAAAAGTAAAATTTCAACATGGGAAAATCGCAGGAAACCTGGAACAAGAAGGAAAACGAAAAAAAGAGATTAAAGAAGAAGCAGGAAAAAGAAGCCAGAAAAGAAGAGCGCAAGGCTAATGCCAAAGAGAAAAACAGCTTCGAAATTGCTTACGTAGACGAATTTGGAAATTTTTCGTCGACACCTCCGGATCCCAAGAGCAAAGTTGCGGTCAAGCAGGAAGATATTCAGGTAAGTGTGCCCAAACATGCCGCCCCGTCAGCAGCGGATCTCATCAGAAAAGGAACGGTCACCTTCTTCAATGAATCGAA
>DASVOT010000084.1:0-2041 GCA_036383235.1 Chryseosolibacter sp. | reverse complement strand
CGTCTTCGCCCACATAGCCCGCTTCCGTCAGGACGGTCGCGTCCGCAATGCAGAACGGAACCTGAAGGATCTTTGCCAGCGTCTTTGCGAGATAGGTTTTTCCCGTGCCGGTTTCGCCGACCATGATGATATTGGACTTTTCAATATTAACATCGCTTTCAAGCTTGCGCTGCATCAATCGTTTGTAGTGATTGTAGACCGCAACCGAGATCACTTTTTTCGCCTCATCCTGACCGATGACATACTCATCCAGGAATTTTTTTATTTCCCTGGGTTTGATCAGCTTAACTTTGGGGGAGAACCCGGCTTCGGTTTTACTTTTCTTCTCTTCCTGAAGGATCTGACTCGCCTGGGTCACACATTTGTCGCAAATGTGCGCGTGTATACCTGAAATCATCAGGTCGACGTCCTTCTTGCTTCTCCCACAAAACGAACAAGTTACTTCTGCCATAGTTCAAGCGTAAAATAAAGACCGATGTGCTCCGGCCACCCACAAAGGTACGCAATTAATTGCACATCGGTCTTGACAATAACTTTATGCTTTCGCGGGTGCGTTTCTTTCCAAAACTTCATCGATTAAGCCGTATACTTTTGCCTCGGAGGCGCGCATCCAGTAATCACGGTCGGCGTCCCTTTCGATCTTCTCGTATTTCTGGCCGCTGTGGTTAGCGAGGATGTTGTACAGGTCTTTTTTTACCTCGAGGGTTTGCTTCAGGGAGATTTCCATGTCTGATGCCTGCCCCTGCATACCGCTCATAGGCTGGTGGATCATGATCCTTGAATGGGGTAACCCGGACCTTTTCCGGGCAGCGCCCGCCGCCAGCAATACTGCTCCCATCGACGCCGCCAGGCCGGTGCAGATCGTCGCGACATCCGGGTTGACATAGTTCATCGTGTCATAGATGCCGAGGCCCGCGTAGACCGACCCACCCGGACTGTTAATATACATGATGATGTCTTTCTTCGGATCGGACGACTCGAGGAAAAGTAGCTGTGCGGTGATCAGGTTGGCGATCTGATCGTCAATGGGCATGCCCAGAAATATAATGCGGTCGGAAATCAGACGCGTGAACACGTCAATCGCCCGGAAATTACCCGGCCGCTCCTCGATCACGTATTGAGTCATGTTTTCAATCCCCTGGGCGTAACCGTCGACGGTATTGCCGCTCATACCCAGGTGGTGAACAGCGTATTTCCTGAATTCGTTGTTTTTATTCATAGCAGATATTTACATTAATTAATCGCTCGTGTTTCCTTATGACGGACATCTTCTATCCATCATGGATGTCAGGTAAAGGCATTGCCCGCTCCCTCTGTACACCTTCCCGAGGCCCGGGTTTATAAAAAGCCTGCTGGCCAGGAGTGGCCGACGGACGGGCAATCTTAGCTATACTCGACTTAAAATACAACAACAAAACCCCCCGAAAGCGAAAATGGTTTTACCGGATCACCAGATAAAACCATTGACGTCAATCTCTCTATTTTATTGTCGGCGTCACCTTTAAAAGGCGCCCTGGCCGGAATTAATGCTTGTGCCCGGCGACAATCTTCTTAAACTCCTCCAGGGAAACATTTTCCTCTTCAACAGTTATGTTTTCCCTGATGTGCTTCATGATCTTTTCCGCTTTTAGCTGATTGTACAGGCGCATGAAATTCTGACCGTTCTCATTTGCCAGATAATTATCCGCGATGCCATCGAGCCGGTCTTTCAACTGCTCGGCGAATGCCTGCCCGCCAAATTGCGCCACGATCATTTCTTTTGCCTTATTTCTAACCTCATCGGCCTCAACACTGATCTTGTTGTCATCCGCGATCCGGTTTTTTATCAGGTCCCACTTCAATCCCCTCACGTAATGTTCAAATTCCGTCTCGAGGACGGCGTCCGTCACCTGGCCTTTACTGGTCGCCTTCAGCCAGGTCTTCAGAAACCCGTCGGGAAGGTTGATTTTCGTGTGCCCGACAAAATAGTCTTCGATATTATGCTCCAGGAAGTGGTCTGCCTCGCGCTGATAGTTCTCGCTGATCGTCTCCCGCACCTTTT
>DASVOT010000083.1:0-2268 GCA_036383235.1 Chryseosolibacter sp. | reverse complement strand
AATAGGTGCGGACTATCCGCAAACCACCTGCGAAGCTTCCTGGGCGGTCAGCTCGCCGGAGACGATGCGGTCTACGAGCGCCGTCGGCTATTTTTTTGCGCGCGAGTTGCAGCAGAAACTGCAAGTGCCTGTCGGGATCATTGTGACAGCCTGGGGTGGCACGCCTGCCGAAGTATGGATGGAGAGAGGTCTCGTCGAGGGCGATCCGGAACTGGACAGCGTCAGGTACAGAACGGACATCGAATACTGGCCCGACAAACCCGGCGTCCTCTATAATTCAATGATCTGGCCCATTATGCCCTATGGTATTGCGGGCGCCATCTGGTACCAGGGAGAGTCGAATTGTCCAAATCACCAGGTCTATGCCAGGCTAATGAAAAACCTGATCATGAACTGGAGGGAAGGATTCAAAAAGGAGTTTCCTTTTTACCTGGTCCAGATTGCACCCTACGACTATGGTGCAGGGGGAACATCTGAATTTCTCCGCGAGCAGCAGGAGATGGTGACACGCACGGTGCCGAAGACAGGCATGGTGGTTGTTTCCGATCTGGTGGACAACATCAAGGATATACATCCGAAAAATAAGATCGACGTCGGCAAACGCCTGGCCAATTACGCGCTGGCCGAAACGTACGGGCAGGACGTTGGCGCGTACAAAAGCCCCTCCTTTGAGTCGATGAAAGTAGAGAAGAACAAGGTTCGGGTTTATTTTAAGAATGCATCCACGGGACTCAAATGCACCTCTAAATCGCCTTCGAAATTCCTGGTGGCTGGCGAGGATAGAAATTTTGTCCCGGCAGCTGCGAAGATTGAGGGCAACAGTGTGGTTCTCTCCGCCAAAGCGGTGAAGGCGCCGGTGGCGGTTCGCTTTTGTTTTGATGACACGTCCACTCCCGATGTTTTCAGCGCCGAGGGGTTGCCCCTTGCGCCGTTCAGGACGGACCATTGGGACAAGTGATCGTTGACGGCAATCGGGAGCGAGCAGGTAATAATCATAAACGCCATGAATAATACAAGGGTATTTAAAATGTCGTTTGCAAGTGTCTATCCGCTTTATGTTCAGAAGGCGGAGAGAAAGGGGCGTACAAAAGCAGATGTTGATGCGATTATTTTCTGGCTGACCGGATACAATGCGCAGTCATTGCAGCAACACATCGATGCGAAGACCGATTTCGAAACCTTCTTTGCCCAGGCACCGCAGCTTAATCCGAATGTCTCAAAAATTACGGGTGTGATCTGTGGGGTTCGTGTCGAGGAGATCGAAGACAAGCTCATGCAAAAGATCCGTTACCTGGATAAGCTGGTGGATGAACTGGCGAAGGGAAAAACGTTGGATAAGATCTTGAGGAAATGACGAGCATCGCCAAGTCCCTGCTGAGAAGAGCCGAACACCTCGCAGCAAACGATCCATGGAACAATTCCCGGTGAATTGCGCCCGTGTGTGAGAACGAATGCAAATATTTCTTACATTAATAATTGCAGGCCAATCGTTGGATTAAGCCACTCGTTGTCGTTTTCGACTGCCGGACGGTGCGCATAACCGTGAAGAGAACCAGAGTACCGTTATCCTGAGGCTTAGTGTAAAGATTGACGCTGCCGAAAATGATCTTCAGTGGAGCGCTGTAACGTTTTGAAATGACCCGTATTAAACGATTTGTTTTCGTGTGCATCCTCACAGCCCGGGCATCTGTCATTTCGGGACAGGAGGTTCCCGAATTCGGCGAAGTGTCCCTTGACGACTTTTCCGAAACGCCTTTCGATTCGACGTCTGCTTCTGTCATATTATTTGACAAAGCGACTTATATCGCTGGCTTTCAGCCTGCAGTGGAGCGTCATATAAGGGTGAAGATCAATAATAAAAGCGCCTTGAAAACCTGGGGCGAATTCCGGCTCGGCAGCTTTTTTGAGGCAACGACGAAAGTGAAAGCGGCCACCTATGTTATTGAAGGCGGCGAAATTGTATCGCATTTTGTTGAGAAGGAAGCGATCATCAAAGATGTGAAGTCCAGAAGCGAGAGATTAGTTGCACTCAACAATGTCCGCGAGGGATGTATCGTCGAGCTAATGTTCCGGTCAGCCATAAGGTATCCCGGAGTACCATCGTGGTTTATTCAACACGAAGAACCCGTGTTATGGAGCGAATACTTGCTGATGTCATCTTTCAGATCGACCTATGTCATTTACGGAGGAGTCGAGCCATTTATCTTTGACCCGAAATACAAGGGCCGATATTACAGATGGGTTTTCAGGAATGTTCCGGGGTTCATT
>DASVOT010000082.1:0-19078 GCA_036383235.1 Chryseosolibacter sp. | reverse complement strand
ATGGGCGTATTCGAGATGTCCAGGTCTTCGAGCCCGGTAAGCTGGCTGATCGCGCCGATTTGCTGCAGCGGGCAATGCGTGGCGTGCAGGGACTTCAGCGATAGCAGTGCCTCCAGCGGCGGGATCGCGGTAATTCCCGTTGCGGAAAAATGAAGCTCGCGCAGCATCACGAATTCGCTGAAGGCGCTAAGGTCCGCCACGTGGGCTTCGCTGAAATGGAAGGCGCGTTGTTCCACCAGTTTGTGAAGGTTCTCGCGCGAGGCGGAAGTATCGGCGGTCATCTTCGAGCGGAATACTTCTTTCCATTCTGGCGTAAGGTTGTTCCACCACCGGTCGAGGTGGATGGTCTTATAGACCAGAAGGCAGTCAGGATTTTTTTCCAGGAACTCGCGGGCGGTGATATCGTGAATGACGGTGCGGTCAACGTAGAGCTCGGCCAGGTCTTTCAGGGTGAAGAGCGGATCGAGCTTCTCGATCTTGCTTCTGTCGGCGCGGAGGACTTTCAACTTCGAGAACCTGCTCAGGGGCGAAAGATCCTGCACCCCGGTGTCACTGATGTCGAGATACCGGATATCACGGTGATCCTGTAACGGCAAAACATTGTCGATCCCGCTGTTGCTCGCGATGATCACCTCCAGCTTCTGAAGCTTGCGAAGGGGCTCCAGGCTGGTGATCGACCGGTTGTTGCTGACGTTGATGGAATCGAGATTCGTCGCGCGCGCCAACTCCTCCTTCCCTGGCCGGATGGGCATGTGGGCGGTATTGCTCAGCACGCGTTGCCAGTCCGGTGTCAACGAGCTCCACCATGCCTGCAGGTCTTTGGAATCATATATGATCAGCACGTCGGGTCTTGATGCCATGAACGAATTTGCAGCCTGCCTGTTGACGGGCGTCTGATCGCAGTATACACGCTGAAGTTTCGGCAGTTTCAACAACGGTCGCAGATCTGAAAAGAACGTGTAGTTGGCGTACAGTACCTCGAGCTTCTCCAGGCTGCTTAGGGGGCTGATGTCCCGGATCGCCGTGCTGTCGATGTTAAGAGAAACGAGGCTGGCCAATCCCTTTACCGCCGCGAGATCCTGGATAAAGCTCCGGGAAACGTTCAGCTCCATCAGCCCGGTAAGGTTTTCGAGGGGCGCGAGATTCGATATCTGGGTGCCTTCCAGGTCAAGGTTGACCAGCGCGCCGAGGTTTGAGATCGGCGCGAAATCAATGACGTGGGTATCCTCCATCTCGAGATTCTGCAGTGCAGGCATCTTCTCCAGCACCGCCACGGACCGGATCTCCGTCCCGTTGATGTTCAGCCGCAAGAGCTTGCCCGAATATTTTAAAGGCGTCAGATCAAAGACCTTGGTTCCTTCCAGGTTCAGCTCGACCAGCTCGGTGAGGTTTCGAATGGGCGTGAGATCGGCGACGGCTGTTCCCGCAAGGTTGAGTAATTTGAGGTTTACCAGCTGGCCCAGCGGATCAATGTTTTGGATATAGTCATTCCCGCTCAGGTCGAGATCGGTGAGGTCCATCATATCCTTGATGTCGTTAAGGTCCACGCTGTCGGCGATATTCAGTTTCCTTTTGAAGATCGATTGCCATTCGAAAGACAGCTGATTCCACCAGTTGGTCAGGGATTCCCGTTCATCAAATTCGTTCGTGTAGACGCTCACGATCTTGAGGTCGTTCTCTTCCGGATCGAAATTGATCTCGATGAACCGCGGGATGGTGTTGTTCACCGCCTTCCCGTTTGCCGTTGTTCCCGTCAGGTTGCGGCGAAGTGAAACCTTATAGAAGACCTGGCCGTTCGCGTTGGTGCCTTGCTTGATATCGTCGATGAGAAATTCAAACCGGGCGTTCTCAAAGAAAAAATCCACATCTTTCAGATACGCCACGATATCCTTGTTGGTGATCGTTTTCCTTTCCTCGTCGAGATCGTCTTCCACCTGTACTTTTGCATCGCGAAAGATCTTGGCATAGCTCTCCGTGATCACCACGTCTTTGTCGCGAGCCGAGGTGGCATTGCTTCCCAGCGTATTGAGCAAGAGTTGGAAAAAAGCCACAAGGTCCTTTACCTTCTCCGTATTCTCAGGTACGGCGGCGGCAGCTTCCTTCTTCGGTTTTGCAACCTTCTCGGCAGCGGGTTTCCGCGCTGGTTTCTGAGGCTTTGATTTCTGCGCAAAGGCGCCGAAAGCCATCATGAGCGCCAAAGAAACTGTGAGCGCACACAGTTTATTGCGTTTCATAATAGAGAAACTTTCGTAAGAGATCTTTTTCCGACGGGTTGTTCAGCTTTACGATGTTGGAAATCAGCCACCCGGTGTTATAGCCCGAGCGGTTGAATTCCGAAATACCGAAGTACCATCCGTCGATCTGAAAAAAATGAAACTTCACTTCGTCAACGGTCTGGAACCTGAGATTGCCTTTCTTGATTTCGTAAAGGAAAAGCGAGAGGTGATCCGGCACGAAGCTTTTGGCGGCGAACTGGGCGATGCTGTCCTTGTTGTAAAATGCCTTATGAAGGTTCATGAAGTCAAGCTCATGGCTCATGGGATGAAGGAACTGTCCCACTTTCACGGTATCCCGGCGGAAGTAGGGCTCGAACATATCCGCATGCACCTTTTGTATCACCCAGCGCGTTCCGAGATGGTGCTTTTCCAGGATCATAAACAGGATCACCGCCTCGCGCTTGCCATTCATGGTGAACGTGGTGTGAACTTCTGCACACCAGTTGCCCCCGTGAAAGTCGAGGATACTCTTTTCACCGTTGTTGAGGACATCCCTGACAAAATCCGTTTTGAGCGTGCTGTTGATGCCCGTATTGCTCTCATCGAATAAGATCCGCAGGTATTGCCTCCTGAGCCTGTCGCTGCGGTATTGCTTGTCGCCCGGGTAGTAGCGGTTCCCTTTCTCGTCTTCCTCGCCGTTAAACCGCCTGAAGAACTGGTTAACTTGTTTTGATTCGGCGTAAAACCGGCTCTCATCCTCCATTTCATTCACGATCTGGCCGTGAGCAGGCAGGCAGCCAAGGGCGGATATAAACGCCGATAAAAGATATAAGAAACGGGCGCGCCACCAGCGGCCGGTGGACGCGCGACGGTGGATGGATTTTCTCTTCCTGGTGGTTTGAATCATGAACTCGTTTCAGTAACCCTGATGTCACCCAGCAACACATCCCAGAACTCGACAATCCTTCCAGCTATCTGAGTTTTTTTGCGTTCGACGTAAATGGTGATATCCTTCTTTGTCGTGTCTTTGTATTTCATCAGTCCGTCTTCCGTCGTTCCTTCAAACCGTTGATAAATGGTCACCACGCCTACATAGCGTCCGTCCGGTTGCCTTTCCAGGTCGCTGATGTAATGGATGTTGTACCAGCTGATGGTGACGCGGTCGTAATTCAGTGCCATCAGGCGCTCAAAGTACTGGCGTACCTTGTAGTAGCTTATCTCTTTGCGGTTGAGCGAGGAAACGCCCATTTCACTTTCGGGAGCGAACAGCTCTTCCGCCCGGTCCATGACACGGGTCGCCTCCGAGAAAGCGGTTTGCTTGTTTCCGATGATACTGATGTATTTGCTGAGGTCCCTTACCTTCTCAAGGGCCAGAGAGTCTATTGCCCGTTTTCTTTCCGGACTGATTTCGGCGGTCTGTGCCGAAAGGCTGCCCAGGACGCAAACACTTAAAAGCAACGTGAATATGTAACTGGCTTTAACCATAATTATTGTTTTTGAAATTGTGTTTTAGTTCTTTCTGAGTTCTACTTCCGTGATCTTGCCTGAGCTGTCGACCTGGACATTCGATATGGTGTTCGCGTTGTTCTTGGTGTCTTTCAGGTAATTCAGGTATTGTCTTATGGTTGTCGGCTTGTCGTAATCTTTCTGGGAACCTTCTTCGCTGATGACGATCAGAACGGGTGCATCCGGCGAGGCGAACAGCGTCAACGCCTCGTTAATGCTGCTGTTTGCGGAAGCGACATTCGAGGAGCCCGCAATGGATTCAAAATACTGGTTCAGCCGCGCTTTCGGGGCGTTCGACAACATCTCGCGCTGCCTGGCTTCCTCGTCTCTGCGCGCTGCCTCTTCGGCATCTTTCTTCCTTTGTTCTTCCTGCTTGCGAAGGTTCGCTTCCTGTTCTATGCGGGCTCTCTCCTCGGCAGCCCGCGCGGCCTCGGCGGCTTTCTTTTTGCTTTTACAGCCCGTAAAGCAGATCATGAGCACGAACAGCCACATGACCACTTTTGAAGAATTTCGGATTACGTTCATCATTTTTCGGTTTTGGTATATGATTGGGTGATTACAGGGATTAACGTGCCAAAATTTAACACTTACCGGGTTTTTTTCGACCAAAGACTCCGTTAAGCTGTTCAATTTCCTGCCGGAAACGCATTTGCTCCAAACTTTCGCAATAGTATTTGAAAATCGCCATTTGTGGGCAAACTCACCCCAAAATTTTTTAAGCGGCTGACCGGGCCCCGGCCGTCCGAAAACTGCAGCATTTGCCGGATGGATCCAACGCCAACTCCCGAAGAACAAGCGGTTCTTTGTACATTCGTAAGCGGCATTTCAATTCCTGACCCCGCTTCAAATGGACCTGATTCACTACCTGCGCCAAAGCCTGGAGGATACCTATCTCTCCAAAACCGAAAAGAACACGCTCAAATCCATCCTCGGAAATCAGACGCTCGACCCCGAACGGGCAAATTCCGTCCGCGCGAAAATAATCGAGCTGGCAAACGAAAAGGTGAATGAAAAGAATTTCAGGTTGGTCATGCAATGGATGAAAGACACCAATACCCTCCTCCAAACCGCCTCTCCACAATCGCGCGTCTATTTCAGCCCCGGCGAAGATTGCAAAAACGCCATCATACAACAAATGAACCTGTCGCGGCGCCACCTCGAAATCTGCGTGTTCACCATCAGTGACGACGACATCGCCCACGCTATCCTCGCCGCGCACGGCAAAGGCGTGTCGGTGCGAATCATCACCGACAACGAAAAATCCTGCGACCGCGGCTCCGACATCCGCCGTCTCGCCGCGGCGGGAATCTCTGTAAAAATAGATGTGTCCGACAACCACATGCATCACAAATTCATGATCGCCGATGGCCGGAGCCTGATCACGGGAAGCTACAACTGGACCGTGAGCGCTGCCAGGTTTAACCATGAAAATATTCTGCTGACAACAGAGGAGGGAGTGATTGCTTCCTATTCGGGGGGATTTGATCAGCTGTGGAAAGAGATGGTGGATTACCGGTAAGCACCCGGCCTTATCTTAATTCAGCCTGAACTTGAGCGGCAAAATACAGCGGACATTCACGTTCCTGCCGTTTTGTTTTCCCGGTTTCCATCGGGGCATCAGCTTGACCACCCGCACCGCCTCCCTATCGCACTCGGCCATGAAACCTCTCAGCACGGTCACGTCGCTGATCTCGCCGGTCTTGCTGACGATAAAGCCTACGTGAACGGTTCCTTCAATGCGCATACGCCTGGCGTTGTTCGGATACTGCATGTTTTGCTTGATAAAAGCCATCAGCGCATCGTACCCGCCTTCAAACTCAGGCTGCTGATCGACGACCGTAAAAAGTTCGTTGTCGTCCGAAACCACTTCCTCGACAGGCTCGTCAAACACCACCGCGGCAGGCTCGTTCACTTCCGTCGCGTCCGTATCGTTGACCCTGATGTCTTCGATGACGGGAGCGCTCTGAACGACATCCTCTTTCACCACCCTGGGAGGCACAAACTTGATGACTTTCTTAAGCCTTGGAAGCTGCACTGCCGGGGGCAGCGGTTTCGGTTTATCGATCGGAGGCGGAGCGGATAGTTCCGTGTACACGAGTTTTCGCGGAGGCGTGTTCACGGCACCATCGCTACCGCGCAACCATTTTGCGAGATAGGGAGACAGCAGAATCAGGGTGACCACGAGCACGGTCACAATCAGGCCGACCGCTACGTTATGATTATACCCTTTCCTCAGGAGATATGCGCCGTATTCCCTGTTCCGGCGTTCGAAAACCATTTCATCCCACGACTGCCCTTCCGCTTCACCGGCGGCTATAACCTCTTCACCTGTCCGCTTTTCCTTTGCGCCTGCGCCCATCTGAGTCTGGCCACGGGCAGGCGTTACGGCCGGGTTTGTTTTTCGTTTGCGGAAACGTTCATTATAGCTCTCCGGCCTTTGCTTTTCCTTAATTGAAAACATAAAGTGGGTTTATCACACCTTCCTTTACGTAAAGGGTGGGAATTTGTTCACGCGTCCGCAGATAAATACCTTTTTTGTCTGGCAGCGATGCAAAATAGGGAAGGGGAAGACCACACACGGGAGAAGCCGGGAACAGGCTTTCCTGCGCATCATCGTTTCACTACTTTTGGATTTCGCTTAACCAAAAATCCCTGCCGCTTATGAGTTTACTTCCTGCTGATATTGCCCTTCTCCGGCTGGACAGCCAGCAGGTCGGCGGCACAAAATACAAGACTCCTGCGGCGCTGGTTGCCCGTATGGGAGCGATGCAGGCGCAGGATTACGGAATGGCCAGGCTGGCGGTTGGTATCCGCGTGCCGCGGACAAATTCCGCAACTGTTCAAAGGGCGATCGACCGGGGCGAAGTCATCAGGACACACGTGCTGAGACCGACCTGGCACCTTGTCGCCGCCCGCGACATCTCGTGGATGCTGGATCTCACCGCCCCGCACATTAAGGCATCGTTAACGTCCAGACACCGCCAGCTTGAGCTGACACCCTCGACGATCAGCAAGGGATGCCGGGCTATCGAACGATCGTTGTCGCGTGAAGACCACCTCACGCGCGAAGAACTGGTACAGCGGCTCGGGGAGGCCGGCATCAAAACGCACGACAACCGCGCCGCACACATTTTACTGATGGCAGAGCTCGACAAGATCATCTGCAGCGGACCCTTGCAGGGAAAGAAGAACACGTACAGGCTATTCGCAAACTGCATCCGCGATCCGGCGAAGCTGACGAGGGAGGAATCGCTTGCCGCCCTCGCCGGCAGATATCTGCAAAGCCACGGGCCGGCGACGATACAGGATTTTACCTGGTGGTCGGGCCTTCCGGCACGGGATGCAAAGGCCGGGATTGAAATGGTCAAGACCAACTTCCTTTCGGAAACAATAGGTACGCGCACGTACTGGTTCGTTTCCCCGCGGCCTTCCCCCACGCGCGCCAATTCCCTTTACTTCCTTCCGGCCTTCGATGAATTTATCATCAGCTACCGGGACAGGAGCGCCGGCCTCGCGCTCACCCACCACGCCAGGGCCATTGGAGTCAACGGAATGTTCCGTCCGGTGATCGTCTTCAACGGCCAGGTGATCGGCACCTGGAAAAGGACGATGGTGAAAAATAAGGGCGTGATATCAACGCAGCTCTTCCCGCGTGCCGGCGTCCGCAAAAACAGGGACCTCCGCAATATGATCGGGGAGACCGCCGAAAAGGTGAATGCCTTCTTCACAACCGGTCAGCAACCTGACGATCAGTGAGCCGGAAGAGGAACGTTCTTCTCCAGCGCAGGAAACGTTTCCGGCAACACTGTTTCGATTATAATCTTTTGCATGCGTTCGGGCTGCGCGCTTGGAATGGAATGGGCGCAGTCAAACCAGAACAGCCCTTTCTTCGGAGCCTTCACGAAGTTGTAATAGGCCTCAGCGATCGCGGAGTTCGTCTGATAATCGTTCTTTCCCAGAAAAAAATAGACGGGGCATCCGATCTCCGGAAGGGTTTTCATGAGATTTTCCTTGGAGGCCTCATTGAAGACCGGCAACCAGGTAGCCGACCAGTCTTTCACATAGCTTTCGGACAGCGTCCTGCGGCTCCCGGAAAGAACCGATAGCCATTTGCGATGAAAGTACAGCTGGCCGGCGTCCGCGAAGGGAATGTTCACGCCGGCGAGCTCCTCCGTTTCCTGCCGGTTGCCGGCCTTCCGCGCTCTCTCCTTCATCATAGACAGGGAGATTCTTTCACTTTCGAGCTGGTTGATCATCGGACCGATGGCGATGAAAGCGTACAACCGGTCCGGGTATTTCCGGGCGATGTCGAACCCCAGCGCGGTGCCCCACGAGTGCCCGGCAAGATAGAGCTTCTCTCTCCCGAATCGGTGCAGCAACGTGTCGATGAGCGCACGGGTATCGCTTTCAAACAACGCCAGTGAAAGCGGTATGGGCGAGGAGTTGAGTTCGCGCGTTCTGCCCGTCTCCCGCTGATCCCATTGAATCACGATAAAATGCTGGCGCAGCCTGTCGGTGAATTTGTCTGCGTAGTTCATCACGGAGCCGCCCGGCCCGCCGTGCAGGAAAAGCAGGAGAGGCAGCGTGCGATCGCCTCCCGAAATTGTGACGTACTGCCGGATCCCTCCGATGGCGAACTCCGCTTCGCGCGTGGCTGAAGTCTGGGCAACGGAAAAGGTTGCCGTCATCAGGGACAAGAGCAGGACCAGGGATCTCATGATAATAACTTGCGGGTAAGCATTCTGCGGTAAGTCAAATATACGGCAAACACCGGTAATGCGATGCGCAACGCAGAAAGCAACGGCCCGGCGGCTTCCAACCCGGTGGCTATTTGCGATTGCTGGACCGGTTCGTTTTCGCCGGGGCCGGTTTTTTCGAACGGAATCCAATTCAGTTCCTCGTCGCTTTTATGGGGGAGAATTCCCGGATGACGGAGTCGATGGTAAAAATGGAGTGGGCAATGTCCATCTCCGTAAAATCAGCGTTCGCAGTGAGGTTTTCAAACCGGATGACAAAGCGGGTGGTCCGCAGCGTAATCGACTCGATCTCTGTGGAAGATACCGGTATCAACGAAGCATCCACGGGCTCGCTTGTATAGTCGGAACCGTTGTGTTGAACGGCAGCGCTTTCAACAACAGGGTGGCTATCGGAATCGACGCCTATGCGGAAGGTGACGCGTGTGAGGTCATCGGGGGTTTTGACGGTCCAGTATCCATAGATGGAATCCGGTTTCTGCGGATCACCATCCTTGCTGCACGCAAAGAGCAAGGGAAGAATAAAAATGTACGACAATCGGCGCATGGCTTCAAAATCAGACCGGTCAATTACACAAAAGTTTTTCGTTTCCCCAAATTCATCCCGGTGATTCAGCATTAAACCTTTTAGAGTTAAAAAATCTTCCACAAAATATCGCGATGATGCCAGTCGTTATTTTGCGATTCGCGGTATAAACCTATATTTAGCAATCTAAACCTGATCCGCAGCCTAACAAAATACTATGCAACGCGTTGGCCCTGATGAACGAATCCTGTCGATTGATATTGGTGGCTCCCGGATAAAAGGCGCCCTGCTCGATATCGGCGGTAACATGCTCATGGACTACCAGCGTATTACCACTCCTAAATTTCCAGGGCCGGAAAACGTCAAGCAGGGTATCCTGGAGTTGTCGCGTAACTTCCAGAAATTTACGAAGGTCTCCGTTGGATTTCCAGGGTATGTCCGGGCGGGCGTCATTTATACGGCCCCTAACCTGGGGACGAATAAATGGAGAAAGATCCACCTGAGCGAGGAGCTTTCGGGGATGCTCGGAAAGCCCGTGAGGATTGTAAACGATGCGGACATGCAAGGACTGGGCGTTGCCAGCGGTAAGGACCTGGAAATGGTAGTCACGCTGGGAACCGGTTTCGGCAGCGCGCTGCTCATGCATGGCACCCTTCTTCCCCACCTCGAGATCGGGCAACATCCCTTTACACGGCGGAAGACCTATGACCAGTTCATTGGTAACAGCGCGCTGGAGGACATCGGGCCTGAAAAATGGAACAAGCGACTCCAAAAGGTTATCGCCGTGCTGAAAACAGTATTCAATTACGATCACCTTTTTATCAGCGGTGGCAATGCCAAGAAGATCACCTTCAACCTCGATAAAAATATCAGCCTCGTCGCAAATATCGATGGCATCAAGGGCGGAGCGAAGCTCTGGTTAATGGATAACCATTATGCGCTGTTCTGATTGACACATCTCTTTTCGCTCACCATTTCCGGATACGCTCAGCAGATAATTACAGGCGCTTCGTTTCATTTGTCCGTGCCGATCCGGCTGTAATTTTTTCGGGAAGAAAATGCAACATCCTGCCACCGGCTCCGGTCGTCATATCGAACCTTCCGGGGCGGTGGCGCTTTAGAGTCTGACGCGGCTGCCGCTGTCGTGCAGGTACGGTTTTTATGACGGGTTGGGTCGACACACAAACTGAATTATATGGCAACTGACATCATCACCGTCGCTGACAACACCACCATGCACTCGAAATTAAAGGAGTTTTTTGTCGAGCAGCTCCAGGACATCAACTGGGCCGAAAAAAGAATGGTCAAAACTCTGGAAAAGCTGAAGGAAGCAGCCACCACCATACGGTTAAAGGAGTCGTTTAACGACCACCTTGAAGAAACGAAGAACCATGTTCAGCGGCTAAGAGATGTGTTCGCGCTGATCAATGAAACTGCCGATGAAACAAAATGCAAGGCGATGGCAGGGATCATCGACGAAGGAGAGGACATCATTGATGATACGGACAAGGGAAGCGCGCAACGGGACGTGGGTTTGATCTTTGCGGCGCAGAAGGCCGAGCATTACGAAATTGCAACTTACGGCGGGCTCGCCACGCTCGCCCGCACGCTGGGGTACGACAAGGCGGCGGAAATCCTGGAGAAGACGCTGTTGGAAGAAAAGCAAGCGGATGAGATGCTGACCTACATTGCCGAGCATGGCATCAACTATGCAGCCAGCCGGGAGACGGCGGGCGATGGCCGGTAATTCTCGCGCCTCCATTTAGTTTAGCCTCTTTGCACCAAGGAACCTGTGAGAAACGCAAACCGCAGGTCCCCTGGCGCAATCGTGTCGCGACGGGTTTTCGTGCATAAACTTCGCTCCGGTTCTTTCAATTTATCACTTTCCTTTTTAGATTGGTTTTACCATCATCGGATGCACCCAGAACGCAGTGGCGGCAACGTGTTTCCGAAAGTGCCATCCATGTAAATTCACATCAAAGGCTTCTCATTTGATATTAAAATTGACTTTCTTGCTGCGAGCGGATCCAGATTCGGAAAAGACCGCTCAGGCCTGAAAGAAAAAACCGGAACCTCGGGAAGATGCTTTCACTAAAGTTTTGTACGTCTGCGATCGTCGCGCTGCTGATCCTTCCGTGGAGCAGCGGTCCCCTTCACCGGTTACAGGAAGTTTTCAGCGAGCCGCGTCGCGGAGCGATATCCGTCGCGGCGGGCAATGATCTGGAGATCATCCGCGTACGCGTGATCGCGGACCTGCTGGAACCACCTGTCGAGGAGACCGCGGTGCGTGACATCCTGAAAGCGATGAAGCCGGATGGAAGCTGGCCGGATATCAACTACCAGGATGTTTCGAGGACAGGATTTCAACACAGCAGGCATCTGGCGCGCATGCTCGACCTGGCCAGGGCATACAAAAAAAGCAATTCGCCTTTTCATGGCAGGCAGGATGTAAAAAAAGCCGTCTCTGCCGCGCTTGATTTCTGGATCTCCCACGACTTCATCTGCGATAACTGGTGGTGGAATGAGATGGGCACGCCGAACTGGATGATCAACATCATGCTCGTACTCGACACGGACCTGACTGAAAAGCAGAAAACGGAAGGCCTGAAGATCGCGGGCAGGGCCAACCTGGAAGGGTTCGGCGCCAGGCCGGGCGGAGACCTCATCCAGATCGCCGGCATGCTGGGAAAGCAGGCGCTCTTCAGAAGAGACGAAACGATCCTCGAGAAGGTGGTGAGCGTAATGGCAAATGAGATCAGGATCACCACCGGCCGCGGGCTTCAGCCGGACATGAGTTTTCATCACCGCGTTGATAATGTGATCAGCACCCTGTCGTATGGCCTGGGTTATGCCACCGCGTTTTCCTACTGGGCGGTAAAGATCCGGGGTACAAAATTCAATTTCCCCGAAAGTGCCGTCAGGCTGCTCATTGATTATTATCTCGACGGCATCTGCAAGTCCATGGCATTCGCAAAATATCCCGATGCCGGGGCCCGGAACAGAGATCTGAGCCGGAAGGGAACCCTCAATCCGGCAGGCGTGGAGCTGCCGGAAAACCTGCTGAAGACGTCCGACTACCGCCGGGAGGAGCTCGAGCAGGTCGTGAAGATCCGGAAAGGAGAGATCGAGCCGGAGTTGACCTGGGACCGGTTTTTCTGGGACTCGGAATATTTTACGCACCAACGCCCTGGCTATTTCTCCTCCGTCCGCATGCACTCCGCGCGTAACCATACCGTTGAAGAGCCGCACAACGAGGAAGGACTGAAAAATCATCACCTTGGAGACGGATCGAATTTTATATCCGTGTCGGGAAAAGAATACCTGGATATCTTTCCGGTCTGGGACTGGCAGAAAATACCGGGCACTACGGTGGTGCAGAAACCTTCCTTGCCGCATTGGAAGGAGATCGCCCGGAAAGGCCTGACAGATTTTGTCGGAGGAGTCTCAAACGGTACCTACGGGGCCGCGGCGTTCGATTTCAAAAGCGCCCATGATCCGCTGAAAGCGCGTAAAGCCTGGTTCTTCTTCGACGACGAGTTCGTCTGCCTGGGCTCCGGCATTTCGGCGGAATCCGGCTATCCCGTATACACCACCCTCAACCAGTGCCTCCTCGACCAGGATGTCATTGTCAAAACGAAAAAGGATGAAGTCGTCCTCGGGCGGGGCAAACACGACCTTTCCAATGTCTCCTGGGTATTGCACGGCGGCGTCGGATACCTGTTTCCAAAACCACAAACCGTCAGCGTGAGCAACGTGACCGCTAGCGGTACATGGCGGGAGATCAACCACCAGTCCGCCTCGTTAACCGGTACCGTCCAGCTCGACGTGTTCACCCTCTGGCTGGACCATGGTATCAAACCCGCCGGCGCCCAATATGAATACATCGTCCTGCCCGGGAAAGACAAGGCTGCCGTCGACCTGTACTCGAAAAACATGCCGCTTGAGATCCTGGCCAACACCCCCGAGCTGCAGGCTGTTGCGCACCGGGACCTGCACCGGGCGGAAATGGTTTTCTATGAGCAGGGGAAGGTAAGGATCAACGACGAAATCAGCTTAAGCGCTGCGAGCGCCTGCATGGCGATGCTGAAGGCGAATGGAAAGTCGCTCGAGATGCTGACGGTCTCGGATCCTTCCCGGAAACTGAACCACCTGCAATTCCAGACTACCGCTCAGGCGGAAGGCTCCGGCGACGGCTGGCGCGCCACCTGGGATAAAAAGGAAAAGTCGACAGTCATCGATATCGACCTGCCCCAGGGCGATTACGCCGGCCAAAGCGTCATCCTCACTTTCGTCAACGAATAACCCTGAATCTCGAATCTTGGGCTTCGGCAGGCTCAGCCACCGGGCTTCGACAGGCTCAGCCACCGGGCTTCGACAGGCTCAGCCACCGGGCTTCGACAAGCTCAGCCACCGCAGCCGAATTTTTGTATTTTTGAATTTTGAATTTTGAATCTTAAATTTTGAATCCCCCATGAAATTCCTCCTCCTCATTACCTTGAGTCTCTTCATCGCGCACCGTGCAAAGGGCCAGGAGATCCTGCCGTTGTACCCCGGAGCAATTCCCAACAGCAAGCCGGTGCCTGATAAAGAAAGGACTGAAGTAAGAGAAAATGGAATGCACATCGTCAGCGACATCACCATTCCCACGCTGACCGTTTTTCTTCCGGCAACTCCGGCGCCGACACGTACGGCGGTAGTGATTTGTCCGGGGGGAGGCTATCACATCAATGCCATCAAGCATGAAGGGCTGGACATTGCCAGGAAGCTCAATGAATGGGGGATCGCCGCCTTCGTTTTGAAGTACAGGATTCCCGACGACGCCTCCATGATCAACAAGGAGATCGGGCCGCTGCAGGATGCGCAACAGGCCATCCGTATGGTGAGGCAGAATGCAAAAAAATGGAATATCGATCCAGGCAAAGTCGGGATCATGGGTTTTTCCGCCGGCGGCCACCTCGCCGCTACGGCCGCGACCCATTACAGGAAACCGGTGATCGCCGACGCGGGAAACATCAACCTTCGCCCGGACTTTTTGGTGTTGGGGTACCCGGTCATCAGCTTTACAGACAGCATCGGACATGCAGGGTCGCGTGACAATCTCCTTGGAAAATCACCCTCGATCGAAAAGATCAGGGAATACTCCAACGAGCTCCAGGTGACGGACGAAACACCTGTTACGTTTCTGGTCCATGCCAGCGATGACAAGGTGGTGCTGCCGTTTAACAGCATCGCGTTCTATGAAAGCCTTATCAGACACAACGTTCCGGCCGAACTTCACATTTATGAAAGGGGAGGTCACGGTTTTGGAATGCACAATCCCACTACGAACGAAGACTGGACGAGCACTCTGAGGAACTGGCTGGTGTCCAGAGGTTTGCTGCCGCGTTGACGGATCTCCACTGCGCTCGTCGCTTGATCTCTTCGGCGACGCCCGTGTGGATAAAATTAAATTCGCAATTGTCTTTTTCCGGCGGCCCGCCTTTTTGATATATTTAGATAGCCGTTCAGGCGAAGAGAATCAAATTTCCTTTTATATGATGAAAATTCAACAGACCATCGGTTCGCTGGCACTCCTGCTGGTCGCCCTCGGGTGTGAGCAGGGAGAAGATGCAGCACAGCTCAAACGCATTGACGATTCGCCTCTGTACATGGACTTTCCTGCAGGCGCGACCGCGCGGCAATCTGCAGGCGCCGCTCGCCCATACAGCGTGCTAAAAGCGGAATACCTCACGTCGGCTGAATCCGGACAGCTGGGAAGAACCATTTATTTCAGGAACGTCGGAAACAAACAGCTGGACGACGATTTTGTGCCTGGCCTCAGCCTGGATGGCACCAATGATATTTCATTCTATATCGACGAGAGGCGCCCTTCCGGTGATGTCAGCGTCAGTATAAGCTCGGCCGCAATCACAAGAGCTATGAACACATGGGCAGGGGTGACCTGTTCGGAACCCGGGATCTACCAGGTGCCTTCCAATAAGAGAATCAGCACCGGGTTTGTGAGCGCGCTGCTGGGGTTTGGCGGAAGCTACGATTACGTCGCCGATGTTGTGCACTCGGGATGGTTGCCTGGCGGGTTCTTCGACCTGCTCGGAGAAAAAGGAAGCACCTATATTCTTGGCGTGACGTTTACCCTTATTTTCACAGACGACAGCGGGAATCCGACAGACGCCGACAACAACGGCAAGGCGGATGTTGCGTGGAGGGAAGTCTACTTCAATGATGCCTTTCATTGGGCAGACGGTGCACACTACGACATTGAGACCGTGGCATTGCATGAATCCGGACACGGGCTCAGCCAGGCGCATTTTGGAACGGCCTTCGCCGATGCAGGAACGGGCGACATCCATTTCAGTCCCCGCGCAGTGATGAACGCAGCCTATTCCGGTATCCAGACTTCCATCGGGGAAACCGATAACGCGGGACACTGCAGCATCTGGAGCAACTGGGATAGCAACTGATCCTATGCGACCAGCTGCCCCATCAGCTTGTCATTGAATGTCTGACGTTTATCGCTTCTGCTTTCGGAAGCGTTCGCGATGTGTTTTTTCGGATGAAAAAATTATGTGAAGCGGGATAGTCCGGCGCATCAGTGATCTTTGATGCAGCGATGCCAGCGGTCCGGAGATCAAAGACAAATATTTAGTAAATTACACTACCTAACCCCCTGTGCTATGAATGCCTTTTCCAGAAGCTGGATGATCACGAAACTGACGTTTGCGGTCATCAACAAGGACCGGGAATTGCTTTGGTTCGCCCTGCTTTCCTTTATTTTTTCTTCCCTGTTTACCGTCGCGATGATCGTTCCTTCGGTAATCCCGACGCTCATGGAGAACGGGTTCTCCAGGGATTCGCTACAAGTGTATGAGTATGTCATGATCTTCCTCACTTATTTCGGCCTTGCGTTTATCGCCACATTCTTTAACGTATGTGTCGTCTATACCACGAAAGTCAGGTTCGAGGGAGGGAATGCCACTTTCTCCGAAAGCCTGAGATTTGCTTTCTCCCGGATTCCGATAATCTTTCAGTGGAGTCTGCTATCCGCTACCGTGGGTCTTATCCTGCGTATCCTCCACAACCTCGCCTCGAGGCTTGGCAAGATCGGTCAAATCGTCGCAAACATTCTCATCGGCCTGCTGGGAATGGCGTGGAGTATCATGACGATCTTCGTCGTGCCCGTGCTGGTCTATGAAGGAGTCGGCCCGGTGGCGGCGCTCAAGCGATCGATGGCGGTGATCCGCAAGACCTGGGGCGAAAGCCTCATCAAAACCATCGGCCTCGGGCTGGTGCAGGTGCTTGTCCTGCTGATGATCGTTCTCGTCTCCGGACTGCTCAGTTACGGATTGATGTCAGCGTTCGATGTCGTCGGCCTGTTTGCCGGAATCGGCATCGGCGCCTTGCTGATCTTGTTGACAGCGCTTGTCTTCACAGTGGCCAACACGATCTTCAATACCGCCCTCTACGTCTACGCGAACAACAACATGGTCGCTCCCGGCTTCCAGGAAGATGTCGTGAAGGGCGCTTTCCGGCAGAAATAGTCACCGGCGCGCCGGGCCCGCCCGTTGCCAGCGGGAGGAATACTTCTGTCAACGGGTGGGATATCGCTTGGTCCGTACGTTTACGATTCTTCCGCCGGGAAATTTTGTGTGCAGCCTGTTTTCGAAGTGACGGATGCCGGAAACCTGACTTTCGATGATGTCTTCGGCCCGCCTTTTCATGTTGCGGTCTTCAACCATTCCCGTTAGGATGACCTCGCCGTTTTCTACCTTCACTTCAACATCGGTTGCGTCGATATAGGGATCGTCCATGAGCACATCGTGGATGTCTTCTCTGATCCTTTCATCCGATCGCTGGTACGAACGCGGACCTTTGCCTCGGTGCACACCTCGTGCCTGGAGTTCCTGCCAATGCAGATCGATCCCCCGCCGTGCAGCAGCTTCCTCCACCTCGGGCCATTGCCCGGTTGGCAAATGGTTATAGTTGTCGCGGTAGCCGGCGTTTCGCTCCACATCCCTGCCGCGGTTCAGCTCGTTGGTGCTGCCGTAGTTGCTGCCATAATATCCTTCCGCGTCGTAGTTTTCTTCCTTGCCGCTGTTGAAATCATCGTAGGATTCGGCATCGTCATGCGAACTTTCCAGTCGAGTGCCTCCCAGCGCACGGTTGCTGCGGTAATATTCGCCGGAGTTATACCCGCGCCCGGTCTCCTGGCCATCGTGCTCGTGCGGCGCCAGTGGAAAATTTATTCCTGCTTTCTGATCATCCATCGCTGTCTGTTTATGTGAATGTGAATCGCCGGGCGAGGCAACAAAACTGTGCCTGCATATGCCGCCAGCGTACCTGAATCGGCTTCTCACAGAGAATGGGATTTCAAGTTGATATTCCGTAAATTCCGAAAGTGCTGGAAAGGGTAGTTTTGATAACTTTGTCTTTGCAGGAGTAAGCTGATCCCGCCTATGAAACCAGTAAATCACGTAAGCGGTACCTTCCTGGAAGAAATGAGGAAGGCAGTTGACGAAAATCTTACCAACGATCAGTTCGGCGTCGAAGAGCTGGCTCGGATCATAGGGATGAGCCGCTCGCAGCTTCACCGGAAACTCAATGTCGCCACCGGTCAGTCCGTCAGCCAGTTCATCCGCGAATACAGGCTGCAGCAGGCGATGGCTCTGCTCAAAGAAGGAAGGCTGACCGCTGCACAGGTTTCCGATCAGACCGGCTTTGGAAGCGCTACCTACTTCAATAAATGTTTTAATGACTATTATGGGTTTCCTCCGGGCGAAGCAAAAAAAATGGCGGAGGATCCGGCAGCGCCGACTGCGGTCAATCCAAACGGGCAACTGTTTCCCCGCTCGGCACGAGCATCTTTATTTCTGAAACTGGCTGCGGCGTCCGCCCTCTTGAGCGTACTTGCGATGATTTACTACTATAAATTCTCCAGGGCGGGTGAGAGCCTGGCGATGCGGGAGAAATCCATTGCCATTCTTCCCTTCAAGAACCTTAGCCAGGATCAGCGCAATGAATATTTCAGTGACGGCGTGATCGAGGCAATCCGTACAAATCTTTCGCACGTGCGGGATCTTCGCGTGATTTCAAGGACCTCCGTCGAACAGTACCGTAAGACGGAGAAACCTGCAAGGGAAATCGCGCGCGAGCTGGGCGTCTCCACCCTGCTCGAAGGAAGCGTTCAGCGTGTGCACAATAAGGTGCGGATCGATGTGCAGCTGGTGGACGGCACTACGGAAGAGCAGATGTGGGCCGAAAGCTATGACCGGGAACTGGCTGATGTCTTTTCAATCCAGACGGAGATTGCACAACGGGTTGTAAATGAGCTGAACGCCACAATGTCCGCTGAGGAAAGGACCAGGCTGTCAAAAACTGAAACTGAAAATCCCCGTGCCTACGACCTTTATCTCAAAGGCATTTACGAATACCGAACCTACACAAACAAGGGTGCGCACGCTGCCATCGAACTGTTGTCGGAGGCCATTGCCCTGGACCCGAATTACGCCCGCGCCTATGCGTTTCTGGCCAATAGCTACATTGGGCTGGCAACCGTTTGGGGAGCGGAATTGAGCGCTCGCGAAGTTTTTGAGAAGGGAAAGCCTCTGCTCGATAAGGCCCTGGCGCTCAACCCGGAGCTGGAGGAAGCTCACATGCTCATGGGCTTCTGCAAACTTTACAATGACTGGGACTTTAAAGGCGCCGAAAAAGAATACAGGCTTGCGATCGCTTCCGATCACCCGGATGCGCTGGCCATGTACGCCGACTACCTCAATTTCGTCGGCAGACATAAGGAAGCAATGGCCTATGCGGAACGGTTGAATGAAAGGGAACCCTACTACCCTAACAGCCGGATCGTGTACTCGTACGTGTACAACGGCCGCCTCGAAGACGCACTCGCGTTTTCCGAATCGCGATTAAAGCTGTTCTCTAATTATAATACGATGGATGCCCATGGTTTCCTGTTGCTCAACATGAAGCGTTATGACGACGCGATCTTGTATTTCAATAAAGCCATGGCCCTGGAAGGCATCCGGTATCCCAGGATGCTTGCGTGGATGGGCGCCGCCTACGCCAGG
>DASVOT010000081.1:0-6947 GCA_036383235.1 Chryseosolibacter sp. | reverse complement strand
AAGCCTTTTGCCTTAAGAACAGTTTCCACGTCAACGGTGATCAGACGAAGTCGGGCTATTCGAAATTCACGTATCGTCCTTTTACCCTCGAGGGCAATTTTGCTTTTGCTGCAGGCCTTCAGGAAATGATGCTGCAAAGTTACGCGGGATTTATTGAAGTAATGCCAGCCGTGCCGTCTGCATGGAAGGAGGTGTCGTTCGACAAGCTCAGGGCCGAGGGCGCATTTCTGGTGAGCGCCAGAAAGGTGGATGGTGTTTTGTCGGAGATAAAGATCGTTGCCCAACGCGGTGGATCGACGAAGGTGAAATTGCCAGGCGGGAAGTGGTACGTCGCAGAGAAGAACGGTACGCAAGCCGGGAAGGCGAGCGGCGAGTTCCTGGATCTTGCCTTCCGTGAAGGCGGAGAGGTCACGTTGAAGAATGGGGTTAATTAGTTTACCGCGGAAAAATGCAGGTTTGAATGCAGGTCGAAAGGCAGGTTTGAATGCAGGTCGAAAGGCAGGTTTAAAGGCAGTCGAAAGGCAGGTTTAAATTAGGTATTCTTTGCGCCTCAGCGCCTCCGCGGTAAAGCAATTTAAGCGGAATCGACCGGTGATGTCCGGAGACCTTACTGACCTGCCTTTAACCATAATAAACTGCATTCTGCAAGCGGAGTTGTTGCTCGAGAATCCACCCGGAAAGTCATGCGTGCATTTAGACCTGCCTTTGAACCGTAATAAACCAATTCTACGAGCCGAGTTCTGCCGCAGAATTCACACGGGAACTCATTTGGCAGCGCTCACGAAAGTTTGTAGCTTAGTTGAACGACTGAGAATTCAACGTAAAATGATCGACATCGTTGAGATAAACGGCGACTGGATTGGCTTTTACACCTACGACAAAGGGTACGGCATTTCCGACAGACGTTTGAAAGTTCCGTTTCGAATGACCATTGAGAGAGGTATTAATGCGTTTGTCGGGCGGATTTACGAAGAATCAGACTATGGAGGAATCGAAGACGAAATACTAATAAAGGGACGCCAAAACGGCGACGAAATTGAATTCACCAAGCAATATACCCTTGAGCATTTTATGGACGACAATGAGGGGTTGATTTCTGTTGAGAGCGACAACCCGACCATTGTTTACTACAAAGGGACATTTGACGAAGGAGAGAATAAGTTCAAGGGACAATGGGAAATACCCGGACTGCGCGAAGACGAGAATGGCATTTTTCATGAGGACAACCAGACTGGATTCTGGGAAATTTGGAGAGAGCGCTGACCGGAGCAGGACTCGGTCATCCGCCGCAGATTGTGCGACTGTCGCATTTGGATACGCCATCAAATTCCTGACGATCATGACTTCTTGAAGCCGGTCTGTGTAGAGCAGTTGAACCAGTGTGCCTAGGCAAAAAAAAGATAACCTAATCGGCAAAGGAATAGAAACCTCGAATTGATTGGTCTAGATGTTCCTTCTGATGAACGACCTGGAGACGCTCGCCAAGGTACGTTTCTGAATGATATAGTTAAAATATATTCGCCTAATGCCTATATTCAGGTGTAGGCCCGCATTTTCATGACAATAAGAGCAACGATATTACTGTTAACCGGAGTGCTTCGCTCAACAACTTTATTCTCACAAGACGAGATTAAGGTAGACATTCTTCCAACAGAAATATCTACAAATGTTAATCTGATAGTATACTCCGGACAAACCGTGGTTTTGGAAAGGTACCATTTCTTTAAGCATAATTTTTGGATGAGGGCCTTCGACACCTTAGAAGTGCTTGACAATGGAATGCTTAAAAGTGAACGTATTGTTATCAACCCTGAAACATTTAGAATTACCGTTGACGCTTGCGATTCGACCGTCAATAAGATTAGAAACTCTGCCCTTCAAGAGGAAATGTCTTCTCAATTGAGGAATCTAGCCTGGGAACAGATTGGCTATGACAGCAAAGAAGTTAGTGACAGTATAGATGTCTACAAACCAACAGAACAACAAGAGGCGACCATATGTCATGAAGAATTCAAGGCGAGTATCGCAGCGTGGTTTCAAGAGCGAACCAAAAGAATTTATGAAATAAAGAAGAAGAAAACGGAGCGGAGAGAATGGATGAAAAATAATCCAGACAAGATTGACAAGACCTTTATTGAATTATTTTTAAGGGACTATAGCACAAGCGAGACAGATCAAATTGCAATTTTACAGATAATAGAGAATTATCCTGACGAGTTTCTAACAGTTTGCAAGGGGATGTCAGACATGAGCCTTTTTTAAAGTAAAGCTTAAACTTTCAATGCTGCCAGACAAACTAAAGACTGACGCGCCAATAGCGAAGCTAAAAGCGTCACAAATTCGGACAAACAGGAAATCAAAGTTGATAAGGAAGTTAAAGAAAAACGCGCGTTAACAAAAAGCGATCGGCATTATCTTTACTAGTACCTTTGGTCGCGCGGCGGACCGTTTGAGGACCTTAGAAGACCTGCTGTAGCCGCGTCAAATTGCTGGATAACATCGTTGTTGCTGACGCTCGTTGTACCATTAATTGTATTTATGTTGACAGCGTAAGGCCGACTGGATTTCGGTCAAGACCTGCGCACTATTTTCCCCTCTTCCTTTAGGAGAGGGGCGCACGCCAGGAGAAATTAGGATGCGGGCGAAGAAGGGGGTGAGGTGAGCGGCGCACGGAGAAAGCTGCCCGCCCAGCAGTCAACATTCAAACATGATGACATGTGAATCATTCAGGAATGTGTTTAATAGCAGGCAGCACCGATCACGAAAATCAAATAAATCATATCAATCACAGTTCAGGACAGATTTTGTATCTTTCGTCGACGCAGTAACCATATCCCTCCCGATGACCAGGTCGTTCTATTCCGCTGCTATCACGTTCATAGGGATCTATGTTGCCCTGGCCCTGTTTCAAAGTATCCTTTTCCTTCACCTCGGAGCCGCCATCTATGACGTGCCTTCAGTCGCGCGGTGGTTGATCTTCCTCTACGTGGTCGGCTTCATCTGGTCGATACTCATGCTTACGTATTACCACGCGAAAGGCTATTTGTTGGCGTTTTGGACCTGCGCTGCTTCCACGGGTACATCCGTCATCCAGTTTTATCTTTTTTACAACCTGCTGATCAGCCGGCAGCTTTCCCCCTCCTATGTCATTGCAACGGTCTCGCTGATGGCAACAGGGATTTCCTATGCGCTGGCACTCATTTTTTCCCAAGCGGGCAGGAGGCAGTGGCTGAAGATAGCCGGCGTTGCACAACTCTTCCTTGGGGCGCTCATGTTAACATCCTTTGTCTGGGCCATTGCTTCTGTAAGCGCGAGGGTAAACGGTACCATCGTAATGCTGGAACAATGCATTTCTGTCATCGGCAGCCTTAGCCCGCTTCTGTTTGTTTTCAATTTCATGAGCGAGCGGGCAGCAGCCACGGATACGGGGGAGGTACACGCCGGCAACTGGGAGCACGCCGTTGGCATTGCCGCAATCTTCGCTTTCGCAGCCGCATGCTATTTTGTTCCCCCCTTTGCTGTTGAAAGTCTCCGGTCGCCGGATGATCCCGCCCTTATAGGTGAAGGCCTGAAACGCGTAGCGGAGCCTTTTGAAGCCCGAACCTTTGCAGGGAGCCACGGTAAGTCGCTGCCGTACCGTTTGATGAAACCACTGGATTACGACAGCACAAGACAATATCCCCTCGTGGTTTGCCTTCATGGGAGCTCGGCGGTCGGCGCAGATAACGTAAAACAAGTTGCCGCAACTTTGCCGGCGCGGCTGTTATCGACGGCGGAGAACAGAAAGAAATATCCGGCATTTCTGTTTGTGCCTCAATGTCCGCGCGGGTTTGGATGGGGAGGCTTGCCCGAGCATCCGGCAGTGGATTCACTGGTCTTTGAAGCGATTGCAGCGCTGGAGAAAGAATTTCCAATAGATAGTAAAAGGCGTTACGTCGCGGGGTATTCGATGGGTGGATATGGTGCGTGGCATTTCATCGCTGCGCGACCTGAGGTCTTCGCCGCGGCGGTGCCGATGTGCGGAGGCGGCGACCCGGCATCTGCCCGCAACATCGTCGGCATACCGGTATGGGCATTCCACGGAGCAAAAGACATGAATGTTCCGGTAACGGAGACCAGGCAGATCATCGAGGCACTGCGACAAGCCGGCGGACATCCGCGGTACACCGAGTTTCCGGATGCTGCTCACAATATCTGGCCCGAGGTCACGCAGACGACGGAATTACCGGAATGGCTATTCGCGCAGAAACGCGAGTAACGGTTTTGGCAACAGCACCAACCAACGCTGTCATTCTTAACTGTTTAACGCTGTACACGCGTACATTTTCCGGCTGCCGTAAACGGAATGGCGTTCGCCAATGCGGGAGACCTCGCTGAATCCGCTGTCCGTCAACAGTAATGCCAGGGCTTCGTAGGGTATCGGATAGGGCACCCATTCATTCCCTTTCTCCAGCTCGTATTCAATGACGAGCAGCCGGCCCTCGTGGCGCAGCGTTTGGCGCAGGCGCGTTAAAAGCGAGCGCTTGTCCTTCACAAAGTGTATGGAGTTTGCCATGAGGATTCCATCCAGCCCGGCAAAGGGAAGCGTATCTTTGCTGAAATCGAGCTGATGAAACACGATGGTATTGCCATTGAAGGACGGCAGCATTTTCTGCCTGGATCGGTCGACGGCGTGAATAGTGCTCCCCCGGCCGACGAGCGTCGCCAGCGCGCGCGTAAACAATCCGCTGCCCGAGCCGAGATCTGCCCATGCGCTCTCCGCTTTCGCTTCCGGTATGGCAGGCCTGATGAATTCAATTGCGTCGTGAAGATCCAAATGCGTTATCGTTTGGTATGAAGATTTGCTCCGCTGGAAGTGCATGTGATTCAGAGTCCCGCGCGAGGACATGCAAATACGCGCGGGCAATTACTGCCTGACACGCGTGTAAGTCAGCTCCAGGTCCTTTTCCCATCTTGTGCCGTCTTTACACATCTCGCCCTTCGCGACCATCGTGCCGGCACCGGTGACCGTGCAGGTGTACCGTTGTGAAAAGCGGGGATCATCCCGCCACCACTTGAGGACACCGTCGTGAAAGGACACATCATATTTTCGCGAGACTTTCCGCTCGTCGAAGTACAGCATAAAAAGGTGGCCGGTTGCATCGTCGCTCCCAATGATGGCAATGCCTGCGGGAATTTTTCCTTCCTCGTTTTCCGACCGCAGCATCACGAACGCGCCATCGTCAATCCATTGAAAGGAAGTGCGTCCGTGAAGGACGATGCCAGGAAGGTAGGGATGATGTCCGACCGTTTCCCATTCGCCGATCAACGCATCGAAGGGCTGCAGCAGGGGATTGGCTGTCGAAGCTTTCTGCGCCAGTTTTTTCATAGGTTCATCTTTTTTGTTTCCTGCGTCGTTCGTTGTATCAGAAGGAGGTCGGTGGCGCCGGGTTGAGGTCGGAGTCGAGGAAATCGGTGATCATGGGGATCAGCCAGCTCGTGCGGTGTATCATACCGACGTGTGTGGTGCCGGGTATCACGGCGAGGCGAGATTTAGGCAGCCCGTGCATATCGCCCATCTTTCCACCGCCCTTTGCCCGGAACAGCTCCAGGGCGTGCTCGTATCGCACACCGTCGGCATCGCCAAAGGCCATGAACAGAGGGGCCTTGATCTTTTTTACATCGGCGGACCAATCATAGGGTTTGAGGTCGATGCTGATTACCTTCTTCACAAACTCGGGGAAGTGCGCCGGGTCGTTTCCGAACCGCTCGTATTCTGTCTCTATGGCCGTTCCCTTGAAGATGTCGGCGGTGAAGGTCCCGAAGCTGGCTTCGGCATCGGGCCACCATCCGTCGTGCGCGTAGGTGCCCGACAGCACTACGAGCCGTCGCACTTGGTCCGGGTGTCGCACGGCTACCTGGAAGGCCACTCCTCCTCCCATGCTGTATCCCAGGATGTCGGCGCTGTCGACTTTCAGGTGCCGGAGCAAGGCCGACACATCATCGGCCATACCCTCATAGCTAAGCTCGCGCGGGATGTCACGCGTGCGGCCGTGGCCCTGCATTTCCGCCACAATTACTTTGCGGTCTGCTGCGAGCTGTGGAATAAAGCGCGCCCAGTTCATGGGAATGTTGATGAAAGATCCGTGCAGCAGCACGAGCGGTTTGCCTTCGCCGTATACTTCATAGTACATTTTGAGACCATTCACGTCCGCGTAACCGCTGTCCGCCGGCTGGATCTTGCCGGCGGTCGTGTCTTTCTTTTCCGTTGACGCGTTCCCGTTTTCTTTTGGACGCTCCTGGCAGGACGCCATTGCGGCGATAATCATGACAACGAGGAGGCGGATCAGAGCAGGCTTTTTCATAGTCGTGTCTTTTTTGTGTTGAGCAAATGTCGGCAATATATTCTTTCAAGCGCAGTGTGAACGCGGCAATCCCGGGGGGTAAAGGCGACAGGCGCCGGCGTTTTTTTTTGATACTTCCAGAAACGCTACAGATTTTGCGTTGATGCCGAATCGTTTCGGCGCCGGTCTTTCGTATACACTGGTTCCGCTTCGTAAGCACCCACCGCTCCGTGCCAGGACATTAGTAGAGACAAGGCCTCGCCTCCGCACCAACGCACAAACACCCCTTGCTACGGACGGGCACGCATGCCTTGTCTCTACTAATGTCCAACCGAAGGCCGGTGCCTGATCCTGTCGAAGGCCCGGTACCACCAACTCCTCCCTATGTGACGAGTTCCTTACGGGGTGGGTAAATGCGATGGGATTTATTAAATTACCATTCGTTTTTCTGAGACCCTCCTCGAAGCGGATGTTGCTTTGCGAGAGATGGGACCCAGGCGGCGGCGCATTGCCGTCGGGTTATTATCGCAATTTGGGACTGGTTATAATACCACCAGAAGGCAGACCCCTTCTTAGTATTGCGATTAATTGGAAGATTGAGGTCCCGGTGAGGCGGCCACCCAT
>DASVOT010000080.1:0-4306 GCA_036383235.1 Chryseosolibacter sp. | reverse complement strand
ATATCTCGCCAGTTTAAAAAAGGATTCCATCAACCCGGACCATGCGCTGTACTGCTCGCTCTTGTTGGTCGCCAGCTCCTCCAGGCGGTGAAAGCTCCGGATGGCCGATTCATAGCTGGCCTGAGCGAACTGTATCTCGGCCATGCGGCCAAAGACGCGCGCGCCCATGTTAAAATTCTTGTCCTGCCCCAGCGACTCATAGATGGGCAGGGCCTTTTGAAAATCCTTCATGCGGTAGTAGGACTCCGCCACATAATACCGGGCCTCCTGGATGTGCGCGCTCTGCGGATAGGTATTCATAAAGTTGTTGAGACTGACGACCGCTGCCGGGTATTTCTGATCGAAAAAAGCATTCTTTGCTGCCTCGAATTCGATCTCCTCGAGCCCTTTGTTTTCGGGATTCACCTGTTTGAACCGCGTCAGATATTTTTGAAATTCCTCAGAGCGTCCGGCGAGGTTCAGGGCATCCTGCAGGGGCAGCAAGGCGTCCTGCGCAACGGGATGATCCGGAAACATCTGAATGACGGCTGCGTAGTCGGATATCGTTTTCTCGTATTGTTTCAGGTTATAGTAGGAAACGGCGCGGCGCATGTAGGCATAGGGAAGGAATTTTGAGTGGGCGCTTTCGCGGATTAACTGCGTCAGACCGTCGATGGCAGCCTGGTTATTCCCTTGCTCGATCTCAAACTGCGCGCGCTGAAAGAGCGCCTCGTCACGATAGGGCGACGTCGGATAATTTGCGACCAGTGTTGTAAAAAGCTTCCGGGCTTCTCCGTAATTTCTCCTGATCCCGTTGATAACACCGGTTTGCAGCAGGATGTAATCGCTGTCAGGAGAACCTGCGTCGCGGGCCATGCCGTAGGTACGCAGCCCCTCGTCGTATTGCCTGCTGACGTAATAACAATCTGCCAGGCGGATCAGCCCGTCGGCATAATTCGGCGTGCTCCGGCCAGCATGCGAGGTGAATTCTTTAAAATTCAGGAGCGCGCGCTCATAGTCTTTCAGAGCGTAATACGCGTAGCCCAGCCCATACCGGGTCTTGCGCAAAAGCTCGGCGTCTGCCCGGCTACCCATGCTCACCACTTTCTGGTAATGCCGGATCGCGTCCTGCACCCGGTGGCCGATCGAATATGATTCGGCTGCCCAGAAACTGGCGAGGGCGACGTATTGGTCATCGGCCGGATACCGCAGTGACTTTTCAAAATAGGAGACCGCTTCCTGGTAGTTGTTCTTGTTGAAAAGCTCGGCGCCCATCAGGTACGTGGCTTTCTGGTATGCCTGTTGTATCTGCGGATTCTTTGACGGTAATGCTTCGATGTATTCGATCGCCTTATGAAAATTATTTCCATTGACATACGCCTGTGCCAGGAGTTCTTTTACTTCGTTCGCATGTGCGCTCGCCCTGTAGGTGTCCAGGAATCTTTCAAATTCATCGATGGCCTGTTCAGGCTTCCCGGCGTCGTACGAGACTTTTGCAAATTGAAAAGACGCTTCTTCGGCAAGCCCCCTGTCGTCGGGCACCCTGCGTGCGAAATCAAACGCGTTAAGGGCGAGCGGTTTTTCGCCCTGCTTCAGGTATACGATTCCCAGGTAATACGAGGCGTAATAGCTGACCGAGTCCTTGCTGGCCGCGGACTTGCTCAGGTAGTCGATGGCCTTTGCGGTTTTATTCAACTCATAGTTGGCGTAACCCGCGCGGAATAATAAGCTGGCGTCCGCTCCGCGAGCATTGTCGGCGAGAAACTCCTCGTAGGCACCCGCGGCTTTCTGGTAATCGCGCTTGAAGTAATACGCCTCGGCAGACAGCATCGAAATCTCGCGGTCATTTTGAAGACCCTGCCTGTCCGCAACGCTGGCAGCATACGCCAGAAGGTCGTCATACCTCTTTTCCCTGTAATAAATGTTGGCAATAAGGTAAGGCACGATGGAGGCATAGGACGCATTGGTCTCCGCCTTCTTCAGATCTGTCAACGCCTCGGGGTAAAGCCCTTTCGAGTACTCAACAAAGCCCGCGTAATAGTTCGCGGCGGGCGAAAAGGCATTGCTCTGGCTCTTGACGAAATTGAACTGCTCCAACGCCTGATCGAGCTGTTTTAGATTGAAGTAACTGTATCCCCAGTTGAAGTGGCCCTGGCTCTGCTGGTTTTGAGTGAGGGCCGGGAAATCGACTTTCCTGAAATACTGACTTGCCTTGTTGTATTTTTTTTCCGCATAAAAGAAGTTGGCGAGATCGTAATAGGCGGTCGCCGCCCTCGGATCGGACGGGTAATGGTTGATGTAGTCGTCCACGAGCTTCTCGCCGTCGGTATGGTTGAGGTTCAGGGCGCTGAATGCGACATAGTATTCGGCCTCGCCTCTTCGCGGGTCGTTTGATGGGGCCTCTGTGAGAAACTCGCTGAAAACTTTACGGGCCGCGCCGAAATTCTCGTGCGCCACCAGATCGGTCCCTTTTTCATATAGCTGCTCCGTCCTGGCCTGGGATAGCTGATGCTGGCCGAAAGCGAAGCCCGTGACCAGGAAAGAAACAACACTGCAGACGAATAACCTCACATTCAAAAGTTTTTGATTAAAACAGCCCAGGAAATGAATTATTGCAAAACCGGGACCAAAATATGAGGAAATATGCAAATAGGGAAATGCGTCTGGCGCAGTCCGATGCGATCAACCGCCGCATCCATCACGCGTCGGTCGCACGAGCCTCAGTAAACGATCCGGTATATCAACTCCCGGAGGATCTGACCCTCGGTATCCGAGCCCGAGTTGACTCCTTTCAGTTTAAGGTCCGCTTCTTTGAGAGAAGAGATGTTGCTGATGATCTTGTCGGGTGAGTACTGGCGGAGCGCAAAGGCGTAATCTTTTGCCGCAAAGGGACTGATCTTGAGCGCGCTGACCAGCCCCCTGTCGGTCTTATCCGGACTTTGTGTGGCGGCGAGCAGTTTGCTGAAAAAGGAAAACAGGAGCGCGACCACGGGGATGGCGGGATTCTTCCGGGTATTTGCCTCGAAATAGTTGACAATCTTGTTCGCAAGAAGTGTATCCTTCCGGATGACGGCTCTTTGCAATTCGAACACATTGTACTCCTTGCTCACCCCTACCCCGTTCATGACATGCTCCAGCGTAATGGGCTTGTTTGCCGCCCCGATTGTCAGCTTGTCAATTTCGTTCGTGAGTCGGTGAAGGTCGTTACCTACATACTCGCAAAGCGCCATGACGGCCCTTTCGTCGATGGAGACCTGCTTATCCCGGCAATATTCCGACACGAATTCCGGCAGCTGGTTGTCATACATCTTCCTGAACGTGTGGACCGTCACGTATCCATCGAGGTTTTTTCCAAGTTCGCGGCGTTTGTCAAGGGTTTTGTTTTTGTGGCAGAAGACAAGTACGGTGGAGGGCACCGCCTTCTTCACATAGTCAAGGAGGAGTTTGGTGCCCGTTTCCTTGTTGAGGTCCTGGATATCCTGAGCTTCCTTGACGATGACCACCTGTTTTTCAGCCATCATGGGAAACCTTCTCGCATGCGTGAGGATGGCGGCCATCGTTACGTCCTTCCCGTAAACGATGACCTGATTAAAAGTTTTTTCCGCGGCCGGGACGACATGTTCCTCAATATAATTCGCAATCAGGTCGATGTAAAAAGTCTCCTCCCCCTGCAAGAAGTATACGGCTTGATATTTTTGCGCTTTCAGCTCGGCTAATATTTTTTTTGCGCTGGCATCCATAGATCAGACTTTTTTCTGTGAACTCAGGCCAATGGCGGTGTAGATACCCACCAGGGCTCCGGAGAAATGTGACTCCCAGCTGACGCGGGGATCGGTGGGAAGAACACCGTAGATCACTCCTCCGTACAACACGATGACGACGACGGAGATCAGCATGGAGGTAAAATCCCTCCTGAAAATACCAAAAAATATTAAAAAGAAAGCCAGGCCGTATACAAGGCCGCTTGCGCCGATGTGCGTGGCATCCTGTCTTCCGAATATCCAAACGAGCACGTTCGTCCAGAAATAAGACCGAAAAAAAACGACCCAGGCGATGCGCTCGTAGAAGAAATACAGGACCGTTCCGAGAAACAGCAGGGGGATGGTATTGGAAATCAAATGATTGAGGCTTCCGTGTACGAGGGGTGCCGTAACGATTCCCACGAGACCGATCGCTGTCCACGGAATAATTCCGAAGTAGCTCAGAGGCCATCCGTAGAAAAATTCCAGGTAAAAAGCCGCCCACATTAAAAATACCAAACGGAAGGGAACGACAGAGCTTCCAAACCAGGACTGACCCATGAAATAACGAGATGATTCGGCTGCAA
>DASVOT010000079.1:0-2545 GCA_036383235.1 Chryseosolibacter sp. | reverse complement strand
GACCCGGCGGTTATCGCGTCGGCGAAAGCAAACGGCGTGGCTGACTCCACCCTCAAGGCGGCACAGGGTGCCCCTACGTACAAGTTTGTGAAGACCTGGGGGCTGGCCCTTCCGCTTCACCCCGAGTTCAGGACCCTGCCGATGTTGTTTTACGTTCCACCGCTTCTCCCGGTCATGGCTTCCCTGAAGGAAGTGGATAACAAAAAACAGGCGGAGAAAATGGATCCGATCGCAAAGTACTGGAACGACAACTGGCTGTATGATACGAGCACGGAAGATCTGTGGGGCACCATTGAACAGGCCCGTTTCCCGCTGAAGTACCTGGCCAGTCTTTTCAGCGCAGGCGACGAGGAGAAAGTAAAGCACATCCTCAAGAAGCTCATGGCCGTCAGGATCTATCGAAGAAGCAAGACGGTTGGCGACCTCAATGCCAATAAGGTGAAGCGAGCCATGGAGGAGACGGGACTTACCCCGGAGGAGGCGGAAGACATCTATTACCTGACCTCGCTGGCGAAGTTTGATGATCGTTTCGTGATACCGGCAGCGCACCGGGAGCAGTCTCTGGAAATGCTGGCCTTTACGGGAGACACGAAAGGATCAACGGGATTCGGACTGAAGCAAACACCGGTTCGGGGCGCCTGACCAAAACGCAAAACTCTATGGCAACGAGCAACGACACCCGTCACTACGAACTCCTCTCGGCGCTGATCGATTACCCGGAAGAGGGATTTGAAAATACCGTAAATGAGATCCAACTATACCTGGATGGGTTGAAGCCGGAGTTGGGCGGTCTGCTGGAAGATTTCAGCACCTTTACCTCCGCCGTTTCCCTTGAAGAGGTCCGCCAGCTTCACACGCGCACATTTGATGTGCAGGCAATCACCACGCTGGATCTGGGATATCTGCTTTTCGGCGATGACTATAAACGCGCGCAGCTCCTGGTGAACTTAAGTCGCGAGCACGCATTGGTCGGGAATCCCTGCGGGAGTGAGTTGGCCGACCACCTGCCGAATGTACTGAGGCTTATTTCGAAGATGGAGCACGGCGAATTGAAAGACGCGCTGATCAAGTGCCTCGTCTATCCGGGAATAAAGAAAATGATCGGAGAGTTTGATTCCGGCAACCGCGAAAAGAAAAATGAATTGTACAGGAAACATCACAAGACCGTTCTGGATATTTCCACCGACTATGGGATACTTTATCAAAAGCCCCTGCAGGTTCTGCTGGGCCTGATCGAGGAGGATTTTGGTATCGGCCAGGTGGTCCGTGATGAAAAGAATGATTTTCTCGGCACGTTGTCTACTGAAATGGAAATCGAAGGATAAATGAAACGATTAAAACCCGAACCATGAATTTTCTCAACGCTTTCTTTTTCGTCGTCCTGCCCTACCTGGCGATGGCGATTTTTCTCGCCGGAACGATTTACCGGTATCGAAAGGTCAAGTTTCAGATATCCTCTTTATCGTCCGAATTTCTCGAAGGAAAGAAGTTGTTTTGGGGTTCTGTCCCTTTTCACTGGGGCATGCTCTTTCTTTTTTTCGGTCACCTGACCGCCTTTTTGATTCCAAATGCGGTTCTTGCCTGGAACAGCATGCCGCTGCGGCTTCTGGTGCTGGAGTTTTCCGCATTCATATTCGGATTGAGTATGTTGTTCGGCCTCTCGAATCTTCTTTATCGCAGGTGGGTCAATCACCGGATCAAAACTGTGACCAGCTTGATGGATGTTCTTGTTGAAGTGCTGTTGCTGTTGCAGGTTCTTGTTGGCGTCTGGATTGCGCTGCAATACCGCTGGGGTTCATCCTGGTTTGCGGCCTCGGTAACACCTTACCTTTGGTCTATTTTTATGCTCGACCCGAAAACAGACGTGGTAACCGCCTTGCCGCTCTGGATACAATTACACATCATCGGCGCCTACCTGATCGTTCTGCTCTTTCCGTTTTCGCGGCTCATGCATGCGTTGGTGGCGCCCATCGACTACCTGTGGAGACCTTACCAGCGGGTAATATGGAACTGGGACCGGAAGAAAGTGAGGAACCGTGCGACGAAGTGGACCATCTACCGGCCGGGAAATAATTAAAACGATGCGCCGGAAGGTTTCAAATAGCCCCCTCGTTGTTCCGGAAATCCTCTTGGAACAACTGCCCACCACTCCTTCCGGGCGGATTTTGCCGAACCGTCAGCGGGGAAGGGAACCCGGATTTTTTCGCAGCATCCGGAATGATATTGCCAACCTTTCACCCGGCTATTTTGCGCTGGTGATGGCGACGGGTATCGTTTCCATCGCGGCGCACGACTATGATCATCGGTTGGCGGCCCTGGTCTTGTTTTACCTCAACGTCGGACTGTACCTGCTGCTGTGCGTATTGTCCATTCTGCGGGTCATCTTTTTCACCGGGCGTGTGGTTGCCGACTTCGGCGATCATGGTAAGAATCCGGGATTTCTCACCTTTGTCGCAGCCACCTGCATACTCGGGAACCAGTTCGTGCTCCTCGCCGCAAACTATGCAATCGCCTCCCTGCTGTTCTATGCAGGTGTGATCAGCTG
>DASVOT010000078.1:0-2307 GCA_036383235.1 Chryseosolibacter sp. | reverse complement strand
AAGGAACTTTGAACTTTAAACCCGAAACGATAAACTTGTCTGTGCATTTCAAGATCACCAGCGCCCAGAATCCCAAGATCAAAAGTCTCCTTGCGCTGGAAAAACCGCGTGAACGGAGGAAGCAGGGCTTATTCATCGTTGAAGGCAAGAAAGAGATCCGCCTGGCCCTGGACGCGGGTTACAAAATAGGAAATCTCTTCTTTTGCGATGAGCTCATCCCCCATGACGAACTAAAGGGATTGTCCGCGCCGGACGTCCTTTTGATCCCTGTATCGAAAGACGTGTTTGACAAAGTCGCCGTCCGTGAAAATTCCGGGGGCGTACTGGCCGTCGCGGAACAGAAAACGCACCGCCTGGATGCTGTTAAACTGGGTTCGAATCCGTTGGTGCTTGTCCTGGAATCCGTGGAGAAGCCCGGCAACCTGGGCGCTATTTTGCGCACCGCGGATGCTGCCGCGCTCGATGCGGTCGTCATATGCGATCCCGCCACGGACTTCTATAATCCCAACGTCATCCGCTCAAGTGTTGGCTGCATTTTCACCAACCAGGTCGCATCCGCCACGTCGGCCGAGACACTTTCGTGGCTGAAGAAAAACAACATCGTCCCATACAGCACCTCGCTGAAGGCATCGCGTGCCTACCATACCGTGGACTACAGAGGTCCCAGCGCCATCGTTATGGGAACGGAAGCTACGGGGTTATCGGATACCTGGCTCACGCCGGAACAAAATCCCATCATCATACCCATGGGTGGAAAGATCGATTCCATGAATGTGTCCACCGCTGCCGCCGTCATTGTTTTTGAGGCGCGTCGCCAACGGGGCTTTGCCTGAGGATTTGTGTGGGACCGTCGCGAATTTATCTTTAATTTAGGCGGATAAGTTTAGCCCCGACAATGCAGGAAGGTCCGGTACCGGATAGAAACAACGAAGGAGATAGCTCCCTCCACGCAAAGGCAGAGGCATTCGGCCTGCAGGATTCCATTATGAATGCCCTGGGACTTGCCATCATTTCAACAGATGACAAAGGCATCATCACCAGCTTCAACAACACCGCGGAAGAATTGCTCGGGTACACCGCCGCCGAGGTAGTGGGGAAAACGACCCCGGTGATATTTCACGACGCCGAAGAGATACGCAACCGGATCCAGGAGCGCTGGCCGATTGCTCCGGCAAAAACCGATCTTCAGTTCGAAGACCTTCTCTCCAATGTATTCCGGGAAAGATCCACATACGATGGCGAGTGGACCTTTATACGGAAAGATGGCAGCCGATTCACCGCCAGGCTAACGGTGGCAGCGCTGCGTGACACAGCGGGCAAGATCACAGGCTTAGCGGGCATCATCACCGACCTCACCTCCCAACAAGTGCTCAGAGATGAGCTGGCCGCCAGCGAGAGGAAATTCCGTTTGCTCGCTGAAAACATCCCGGGTGCAATATACCTGTGCCGCAACGATGAGCGCTATTCCGTCCTGTACCTGAACGATGCCGTCGAAGCGCTGACGGGCTTTCCCGCCGCAGATTTTTTTTCAGGAAAAGTCACGTTCGCCGGTCTTTTTCACCCGGATGACAAAGAGCGCATACGCAGAATCGTGGACGAAAGCATCGCCGCACGAAAGCGTTTCCACCTGCGCTACCGGATACGCCATGCCTCCGGCGAATGGAGGTGGGTGGACGAATCCGGCGTCGGCGTATTCGAAAACGACCAGCTGGTCATGCTGGAAGGTTATCTCAGCGACATCACCCAGCAGATCCAGGCAGAGGAAAATCTGAAGAAGATCGCGGAGGAAAACCTGCGCTTCTTCAACAACCCCGTTCACCTCAACGCAGTCGCGGATTTCAACGGCTATGTCCGGCGCATCAGTCCCTCCTGGGCAAAAATGCTGGGATGGACCGAACAGGAATTGAAATCGCGCACGCTGATAGATTTTATTCACCCCGACGACGTCACTTCTACACGTCAGGCGCTGCGCAACATCTCGCGATCGGGAAAAGTGCATACTTTTGAAAATCGCTTCGCCTGCAAGGACGGATCTTTCCAGTGGCTCCTTTGGGCAGCGGCCCTCGATCCGGAAACCGAGATGATCTACGTGTCGGCGATCGACATTTCAGAGCGAAAAAGATCCGAAGCCAACATCCTGGATTCAAAATCGACGCTCGAAGGGATCACCCTCCAGCTACAGGAACGAAACCGTCAGCTCGACGAATTCGCGCACATCATTTCCCATAACCTCCGCGCGCCCCTCAAAAATATCCACGCCCTCGTCAACCTGCTGGACGACCAGAGCGGCATCACGGATTACAAGCT
>DASVOT010000077.1:0-3771 GCA_036383235.1 Chryseosolibacter sp. | reverse complement strand
ATTCAAACAGCATTATTTTCGCCTTCCTTGCCTTTTTCTGGATCTGGACCGGAACGGTGTATCACCTGATATTTTTTTCTCCGGTAAACAGCGCCGCGATCCTTTTCGGCATCCTGTTTATCGTTCAGGGAGTTATTTTTTTAGTCCAGGGCGCCTGTCGCGAAAAAATAAAGCTGAGATACGCTCTTAACTTCAGCGGCGTCCTAGGGATGTTCTTCATCCTGTATGCGCTGGTCGTGTATCCGCTGGTCGGATGGATATTCGGGCACCGGTATCCCGCAGCCCCGACGTTTGGTGTGCCTTGTCCCACCACCATCTTTACATTCGGCGTGCTGCTTTTTTCGCAGCACCGCATTTCGCTGCTTGTGATCCTGATTCCCTTTCTCTGGTCCTTGATCGGATTTTCCGCCGCCACTGACCTTCACATCCCCGAGGATACCGGGCTTGTCGTCGCAGGAATATCGTCTGCGCTGATCGTTCTCTTCTTCAAACCGAAGGCTATCGCAAAAAGCGCGCGGTCTGTAACGGTCGCCCCGGGGGAATGACACTCCTATAGGATATGTGGATATACGGAAATATGGATATACGGATATACGGAAATACGGATATATGGATATACGGAAGAAGGTATAGGGTATAAAGGTATAAAGGTATAGGGTGCACGAAAGCGAAGTGATGAAACGGAAAAATCTTTGTGACCCTTCGTGTCTTGGTACATTAGTGGCGAAAAACGGATATACGGAAATACGGATATACGGATATATGGATATACGGATATACGGATATATGGATATACGGATATATGGATATATGGAAATACGGATATATGGGATATATGGAAATACGGATATATGGGATATACCCGATACCTGACGTACTCGATACCCTATTCAAATAGAACTCAGACCTGGTCGGGGACGATGTAGGGAGACCGGTACTTCCGCGTAAGCATGGCATCGGCTTCGGGATCATTGACAAACCGTTCGAGGTGAAGGCCGGTGTCTTTTATGTTCAGCGCCCGGTTAAGCCGATAGGAAATATTGCACAGCAGGGGCAGCGCAGAGGAAAGGAATCCTTCTGCAAGCTCGCCGTTGAGTGTTTCTTTTTTTCCGGAGCGAAGCGCGTCGAGAAAGTTTGCCCAGTGTTCTGTGCCATCCTGATTCCCTTCCTTCGACGATGCGAAGGGTTCCTTTTCACGCCTGCGAAAAGCTCTCCAGGTGCCGCCGTTCAATTCGAGGTACCCTTCGCTGCCGAAGAACGTGTTGCCCACCTCAATGCCAAGTCCTGATTCACGGTAGGTATACCGGCCACGGACTTCAAACTCGAGCATTTTGCCGTCGGCATATTTTAAGATCGCGCTTTGTGTGTTGGGAGTTTCCTGTGAAGTATGGTCGTGCCCATACGCCTCCACGCCTCCGTAAACCATCACGCCCGGCGTCTTGGGAGCATGCTCATCATTAAAACCATAGAGGCCTCCGTTTGAATAAATGGAAACAGGGTGCTCATTTTTATTCAGGCCCCAGCGGGCAAGGTCGAATTGATGGGGACCGGTATTGCCGATGTCGCCGTTTCCAGTGTCCCAATACCAGTGGAAATTATAGTGACCGCGTTTCTCGTTGTAGGGGCGATAGGGCGCAGGCCCCAGCCACCGGTCGTAGTGAAAAGTGGCGGGAGGTGTGCTGTCTTTCGCCATCCCGAACGAATCGCGGGCCTTGTAGCAGACGCCACGCGCCATATATACGTCGCCGATGCCGCCGCTGTGCAGAAAATTCATCGCTTCGATGACGCCGCCCAGCGACCGGTTGTTAAGACCCACCTGAACGATCCTGTCGTATTTGCGCGCCGCCTCGATCATCTTCCTTCCTTCCCAGATGTCGTGCATCGCCGGCTTCTCGACATACACGTGCTTTCCCGCCTGGCATGCCCACACGGTGGCCAGCGCGTGCCAGTGGTTCGGCGTCACGATCGAGACCGCGTCGATGTCCTTATCGGCGAATATCCGTTCCATTTCCCAAACGGTTCCGGGTTTTGTGCCCGTCTTTTCAACCATCTTCGAGCGCGATTCAAAGAGCTGCTCGTCAGCATCGCACAACGTCTTGATCCTCACGTTGTGACTATCCTTCAACTTGCAATACGAATCTATGTGAACACTTCCCTGGTTGCGGATGCCGATCACTCCCAGGTTGATGCGGTCGTTGGCACCCATGATAGAGGCATACGATTTTGCATCGAACGCCATGGCCACTCCGGCGACGCCCGCCAGGCTCTGTTTGATAAAATTTCTTCGCTTTGTCATGTGAGTTGAATTTTCACTTTCTGGATGGTAAGAAATTTACGCAAAAGACCGGCAAGGAACAATCGAAAATCGTGTGGGCGGTTATCGCAACGGACAAAGAAGGATGAGCAACTGAAAGTGAAATCCGGCGGGAGATTCAAATTGGCAACCACGCCTGTAAATTCTTTTTGGGGCAGTATTTGTGATGTATATGAAACTCACCCTGCGCTAACAGGGCGGCCCTTCCTAATACTTGTACCGCGGTCCGCCTGAATTGTCGGAGAATACGCCGAGTCCGATGGTCGCTCTGATATAGGCCACCATGATGAACGGCCTCTCGATGGATCCGACCTCGTCGTCGGTGACGATGTTCCTCCAGCGCTCGAAGGAAGGGAAGCACGAGCCGCCCACATCCAGGCCAAAGACCGGTCCGACGCTTCGGTGATTGTTCTTCAGATTGGGTTTAAAGCCAAAATACTTCAGGGCAAAACCCATGTCAAAGGCCATCCCTCCGGTGCTGTATTTGGACATCTTGCCGGAAGCAATGGAATCGCGGCCTACGACGAGGGTTTTGTCAGAGGTATTGTGTATCCTGAAATTCGCACCATAACCACCCATTCCGGCGTAGGGAAATCCCAGCCATTTTCCGGAGGCAACTACGCGGTATCCTACATTGAAAAATCCGCCGCCGTTGTCGAGTTTGATCCTGCCGTTTCTGCCACGCGACGTCAGCTCGTACGCATACCCGCTTCCGCCGATCACGATTCCTCCCGGGCGGACAGAATAACCCGCGCCTCCAAAGGTGAATGCCGTCGAATTCAATTGAAGATCTCCTCCAATGATCTCACCGGCGTTCAACGCCCTCTGCAGCGAAGTACTGGAATGGCTGGCGGCGCCGGCAAAGAAGTTCCCAAAACCTCCGTGATGAAACTGGCCCTTGGCGGGGTAAATCATTATGAGATAGAAAAGGATAAATGCCCCGAAAACGATCAGTGTCCACATTATCTTTTTCATAGCTGTTTTTCCGGAAGGTAACGCGGCCGGAAAAAAAAGGCCATGACCGCGTAGCTGGAAAGGGATGATTATTGTCAGAGCCGGTCCGGCTCGTTGTGACCTCTCAATGGGGTGATAAATGAACATATATCCAGCGCTTACCGGCCGGCCGGATGGCACCAACCCAACGCCCGGGTTGCGAGGAAATTTAATTTTGCGGGCCGGCCTTGCTGTCGTCCTCAACGTGAAGGATATGCAAAAGCCGATGTATGATTGGGGCGAAAAATACGGCTGTAACGCTCAGGAACGCCACCCCGCTGTACAGGGCATAGAGCGACGAGAAGATTTTTGCCGTGTCCGTCTTCATTTCAGACACCGGGCCCATGCCGGTGAGGATCATGCAGGCCATATAGAAGCTGTCGAGCCAGCCAAGCGCTCCGAGGTAACGATATCCGGCTGTTCCGATGACCACGGAGATACAGATCAGCAGGAGCGCGAAGACA